>DATNPC010000998.1:0-4555 GCA_036703375.1 Allocoleopsis sp. | reverse complement strand
TCAACTCAGAACCACCATTCCTTACGTCGCAACAGTCACCAATCCAGAACCCGCCACAGGTGGTGCTGATGCCCAAACCATCGATTCTGTGATTCGACAGGCACCGCGTACCGTTCGCCACGGAGGACGTGCGGTTACTTTTGAAGACTACGCAGACTTGGCAATGCAGGCTACCCCAGCAGTTGCACGGGCAAAATGCGTACCGCTTCTCAACCTGTACGCCGATCCAGAAGCGATACAAAACGCACCTGTCCAACTCGATCAAAACAATGCGATCGCCTTTCCTGCCAAAGCCCCTGGACAGGTCAGCATCATCATCGTACCGCGTTCTTCCGATCCGCAACCCATACCCAGTATGGCGTTAATCGCACAGGTGCAGGACTATCTAGAAACCTACGCTATTGCCACGGCAACCATCTGGGTAGTCGGTCCGCTGTATGTAGAAGTAAGCGTCACAGCAGACATTGTTCCCACATCTCTGGATATTGCTAACACTGTCGAACAAGCCGTTCAGCAAGCCTTGATCGACTTCTTGCATCCACTGACGGGTGGTTTCGATAGCAAGGGTTGGGCATTTGGTCGGCTTCCTTACAAATCCGATTTCTACAGACTTCTAGAAAGCATCCCCGGTGTCGATCGCGTTCGTTCCTTACAAATCTCTCCCGATATTACCAATCCAGCCTCAATTCAACCGGAGGTTCAAGCAAAGCTCAACACTCAACGCTTTTTAGTCTTCTGTGGCGATCGTACTATCACCCTTTCATTTGATTCAGATAATGCACCTATAGCATTAGCCCGCCAGAGAATAAATTCTCTGGCTCATAGCGAAAGTCCTCTAAAGAGGACTCAATACTTATCACCAAAGGCTTTCAGTTCACTTGAGTGAACTTGATCTATAACGCCGGAAATTAATGATACTTTCCGGGCGGGTTGGAATAAAAAGTATTTCCCCATTCCCTTTTGCCTTTTGCCTTTTGCCTTCCCTAAAAAAACCATGCCTATTCCATTACCTAACCTTGACGATCGCACCTGGGACGATTTGGTTGAAGAAGGACTCACGCTGATTCCCTCCTACACCTCGGACTGGACAAACTTTAATCCCTCCGATCCAGGCATCACGCTGATTGAATTACTTGCCTATCTGAGCGAGATGCAGATTTATCGACTCAATCGGGTTACAAATGCTAACAAACAAGCATTCTTGAATCTGATTGTGGGATTGAATCCAGATGGGACAAAAAAATATCCCACTCCCTTAGATGAAGCCACATTAAACAGCGAGATTCGCAAGGCAGTTTTGATGCTTCGTCAATCCGATCGCGCCATCGCTCGGTCAGATTTTGAAACCTTGGCGTTAGCAGCGAATGAAAGCGATGCCGTGCAAAAAAGTGGGCAGAAAGTTGCTCGTGCCCGTTGCCTACCTCGACATAATTTGGACACTGAAAATTACCTTTTGCCATCAGAGAAACAAGAACAACCAGGTCATGTCAGTATAGTCATCCTTCCCGATTCCGTCTCCCCATCCACCACCCCCCAGCCCAATCAAAACCTAATTGATAGCGTTAAAAGTTATCTGAATGAACGGCGACTACTCGCTACTCAAATTCATGTGGTTGCTCCCTATTATCTCAGCATTTCGGTTCAAATTACGCTGCATCTTCAGCCTGATGCGATCGCAGATGTTGTTCAAGCAAAAGCGGTGGAAGCACTCAAAACATTTTTCGATCCCTATGTAGGGGGTCGAGATGGCAATGGATGGTCGTTTGGACGCAACATCTATGTCTCCGAAGTTTATCAACTACTAGACCAGCTACCAGGAGTAGATTATGTCACCAGAACTCCGCAGAAAGACCCAATTACCCAGCAAACAACCTATCTAGATGAAATTACTGTTATTAACTCCAAATTTACCAACCGCGTGCAGCGTAGCCAGGACAACCTATTAACGGCAATCTTACTGCGACCGGAAGAATTGGTGGATGCCCAGATTCATCCAACTCAGATCCAAATCAGTCCCTCACCTAGCAGTCAGATATTTGGAACTTCATCGGGAGGATGACAATGGCAGTAGAAGCGCCTACTCGTTTATTTGAATACTTGCCTGCTATTTACCAAGCAGATTCGTCGTTCTTAAATGAATTTCTGCAAGTATTTGAAGACATTCTGCTTGGTTCAGGTGATTCAAAGAATCCGGGATTAGAGGAAGCGATCGCCAATATTTCTCAGCTATTCGATCCGCTTCAAACTCCTGACGATTTTCTTCCTTGGTTAGCGCAATGGACAGCCTTTACACTACGATCTGACCTAACTTCCAGCCAACAGCGAAATTTCCTTGCCAATATTATCCAACTGTATCGGCGTCGCGGCACACTAGCAAACTTACAGCAATTCCTGCAAATCTTCACCGTTGGTTTGCCAGTTGTTGAAGATAAGCTACCCACTTTACAAGTGGGTGTCTCCTCACATATCGGTGTTGATACCTATCTTGGTAATGTTCCACACTATTTTCGCGTGTCGCTCGCCTTTCCATCAAATTTAGAAGCAACAGTACTACAACGACAAATTGCTATTGCCGTTGCTCTGATCGAACTAGAAAAACCCGCTCACACCTATTACGAATTAGAGCTTGTTTTTCCCAGTATGCAGGTTGGAATTCATTCCACCATTGGGATTGATTCCTTGCTAGGCACAGAAACGAGTACAAATGGAAACAAATCAACCTCTCAACACCAATTTTCAACAAGTCCAAACTGAATCTTGAATAACTAAGTACAAGGAGAAGTCAAATGGTTAATATAACACCCAAAATAAATGATGGAACTACAAACCCAAATAGTGGAACAGCCAGCCCAGATGAAGTTTCTTCCATTAAGCGCCTAAACTATTTCACATCCCAATTTCTGCAAGCTGAAGATTTTCTGGATGAGCAAGCCTACCATATCAATAGGCAACGCCTGCACAATCAGAATTTCCATACTTGGGGTATTGTCAACGGAGGATTAACTGTCACCGCCCCAGTAGGTAGCAATCAAATTTCAGTCAGCCCTGGTGTAGCGATCGACTCTCAGGGGCGCGAAATTGTTCTGACAACTCTTCAAACCTTCTCCCTGAACAGCTACCCAGCCAATGCTACTCTTTACCTAACTATTTAGTACGACGAGAAACAAACCGATCCTTACCAATCACAAGGCATTAACGGGAATACTCGTATCACAGAATATGCCGAGATTCAATTACGCAACACTGCCAATCTAACTCTTCCCACAGATGGATCGGTGCTTCTTCTAGCAACGATCGCGCTGGATGGCAGTAGTAATGTCAGCAGTTTTGATACCCAAACGAATGTACGTTATGCGAGTGCTGCGATCGCTCCAGGTGCAATCAATTTTATGCAACTAGCACCTCTAGTCGCCAATGGTATTTTTTCTAATCGCATCATCACCAGTGAAATTATCTTCACTCAAGCTAATCTACCGAATAATACCCAACAATCCGTGCCGGGACTGACGTTTTTTCCAAAGCTAACATTGGTGGGTGGTTATTCTAAATGGACTCCAGATCGTAATGCTCCCAATGAAATCTATTCTGGTTCGATTTTTGGTTGTATGAACGGTACGCAGCAGCAATGTTTTGGTTTCGGTGTCACTAGGCTTGGCCCAAATTCTTGGCTACCTAATGCGGCTGATTCAACTGCACTCTATTTGAGCAAAGTTCTTTACAATGATGTGCCAAATCAACAGCAATCTACGTTAATTATTTCGGCTAGCCCAAACTCTAATAATAACGGACTAACGCTGCAATTGGTACAAAATATTGCTCAAGGTAAGCAAGCGATTAGTAATTTTGAAATTCATCTATGGCTGTTGTGTTTGGGGTAATGATTATCAACTCGTAACACCATTGATTCAAGCATTATACTACTAAGGAGATTACGCACAATGTTTAACCAAAGTGGACAGTACACGCTCACCGGTCCTGTTGGCATTGGAACACCAGCGCCCTCTGCACAGCTAGAAGTAAAAGCTTTCGGGTCGTTTGCTTCAGGCGACATCAAAGCCGATAACGTCTTTGTAACTGGTTTCTTTGTAGGAGATGGCTCGAAACTAACGAATCTCTCTTTAAGTCAAATTACCAATTTTCAAGCCAATTCCATTCCCGGTAATGCGATCCAAGTAGGAACGATTACCGCCGATCGCTTAGCCTTCTCAATTCCCCAAGCCTTGTGGAGCAGTGGAAGCAATAACGCTATTTACTACAATGGCGGAAATGTTGGCATCAGTACCCAGAGTCCCAAATTTAATTTAGATGTCAACGGGATCGTCAACGCCACTCAATTCTATCGAAATGGCACTCCTTTCCAGCTCACTAGCAGTGATATTGCTGACGGTTCTATTCCTGGGAGTAAAATTCAACCGGAAACGATTACAGCCGATCGCTTAGCCTTCTCAATTCCCCAAGCCTTGTGGAGCAGCGGAAGCAATAACGCTATTTACTACAATGGTGGAAATGTTGGCATCAGTACCCAGAACCCCAAATTTGATTTAGATATCAACGG
>DATNPC010000997.1:0-10314 GCA_036703375.1 Allocoleopsis sp. | reverse complement strand
GCTGTTGTTTGTTTTCCTAGCGATCGCATAGTCGCGCTACAAACGGAACCACCCGTTTATTGGCAACCCATCCAGGACGCCAAGCCTCCAGTTCCTGATGAGTTAGCTTCTGATTACGTTCAAATTGACAACTTCTTGACTGTTGATGAACACAATCAGCTCCTCGATTACGTTTTTCAACGCGAATCAGCTTTTGTTCCAACCAGCACATCAACCGGCGATACCGACTACCGCCGCTCAATGATTCTTTACTCATTTCCTGAATTTTCTAATCTAATAGTGAATCGAATTCAGGCAATTATCCCCGATGTGCTCAGAAAATTAAGAATTCCCTCATTTGCGATCGCTGATATTGAGGCTCAGTTAACAGCTCACAACGACGGCAATTATTACAAAGTCCATAACGATAATGGTAGTTCCGATACAGTGACTAGAGAATTTACCTATGTTTACTATTTCTATCGCGAACCTAAGCCGTTTTCCGGTGGAGAATTACTAATTTATGACAGCAAAATTGAAAATAATTTTTACGTAAAAGCGGATTCTTTCCAAACGGTTGAACCTCACAATAACAGTATCGTGTTTTTCTTGAGCCGCTACTTACACGAAGTGCTACCTGTTCGCTGTCCTTCTCAAGCTTTTGCAGACAGTCGCTTTACGATTAATGGTTGGATTCGCCGTCAGTCAACTTGAAGCTCTGTGGACATAAGAATGAATGGCAGATTCTTAGTCAAAATTCTCTTTTGACTTTTGACTTATTTAATCAGGACTTACGCAATTACAGCATTTATAGCGCTCGTGGTGCGTTACGCTACGCTAACACACCCTACAAATAGAGGCTTTACGTAAGTCCTACTAATCCTGTGCGCCAGCTGCCTTGAGGCGTTTGACGACTTCAGGATACCCATTAAACTCCGCAATCATCAAAGCCGTATAGCCACCCTGGTTCCTCGCATTGACATCGACGCCCGCGTCGATCAACACTTGTACCACGTCGCTGTAGCCTCGATGAGCTGCCCAGGTCAAGGCTGTCGCACCCAAGCGATCGCGGCAGTTCACCTGTGCGCCAGCATTCACTAAGTATCGAGCGATCGCACTATCGCCTCGATCCGCTGCCTTCATCAACAGTGTTTTTCCCTCAGCCGCCATGGTATTGGCGTCTGCTCCAGCATCCAGCAAAATCTTAACGGCTTCTGTCTGACCTTGAGATACCGCTAACGTGAGCGGTGTTTCACCGAGATTGCTGACATTGAAGTCCGCGCCTTTTTGCAGTAGAGCGGCAACAATGTTTGTATGACCGTGCAAGGCTGCTAGCATCAATGGCGTATCGCCCAACTGATTTCTAGCGTTGACATCCGCTCCTCGTTGGAGCAGTACCTCTACTGTTGAATCATGACCTTCGACTGTAGCCAGATGTAAAGCCATTTCTTGGTCTCGATCCCTGGCATTCACATCAGCCCCAGCGTCCAGTAACGCGATCGCAACTTCCGTATGACCGCCAGCCGCCGCTGCCATCAAAGCTGTGCCACCTGCCATATTTTGCAGATTGACGTTAGCACTTGCCGCGAGTAAAGCTTGCACGACAGCGGTGTTGCCTTGGTCTGCGGCTAAAATCAGAGCTGTTTCTCCCTCGTCATCTTGGGCATTAGCATCCGCACGATGGGCTAACAAAAGCTGGACTACTTGCAAATAGCCGAGTTCGGCAGCTTGCATCAGTGGAGTTCTACCATCCGCGTCAGGAGCATCGGCGATCAACCCATGCTCTAGCAAAACTTGTATCGTTTGGATATGTCTGTCGCTGGCCGCTAACGTCAAAGCGCCTGCACCGGTTGTTGGGTTGGCACCTGCTTCTAGCAAGGCTTTGACAACGTTACTATGACCTTCCTGAACGGCTAAGCTTAAAGCGCTGTCTTCATCCCTATCATAAATATTCACGTCCGCTCCTGTCTGGAGAAGAAGTTGCACGGCTTTGAGATGACCTTTGTGCGCTGCCACCATCAGCGCCGTGCTACCATCATCGTTTTTAGCGTTGACATCAGCTCCTGCCTCGACCAGAATTTTGAGAACATCAATGCGATCGCTCGCCGCCGCCAACATTAAAGCGGTTAACCCATACCGTTTTCTGGATCGGTTCACCTCTGCCCCTGCTTCTAGCAGAACTCTTACAATCTCCGTATAGCCTTGCTGGGCAGCAAACATCAGCGCTGTGGTGCCATCTCGATCGATCGCATTGACATCAGCCCCCTGGGTCAAGGTTGCTTGGAGTTGAGCAATATTGCCGCTTTGAGCCGCTTTCAGCAGTAAGACATCTAGATTAGAGGTCATTTCTCAGGTCTGGTTAGGAGCACGCGATTACAGTGACCAGTGACCAGTGAACTCCTGACCCGTTGTCAGAAGTTTACCCAAAGACGGGAGTCAGAATCCACGGCTCGAAGCAGAGCAATGAGAGTTTCAGCTCGTGTTCAATCCCCGTGCTGTTACCTGGTTACTGTTTGAACTTATCGCCAAATGTACCCTTTGAGAAGTAGCTTTTAGCCGGGTCACTCTTGAACAGTCCTCAAACTGTAGAGAGAACAATAGCTATGCTAAGTTAAGTTTTATCAAGTTTCTTAAACCGCTCCTAAAGACACTATGAACTTTGTCATCCCGGAATCAGTCAAAGTCTGGTCCCAGTTCGTCCATCCCACGATCATGTGGGTACTGCTTGCGATCGCGTTATACTCTCTCTACTTAGGTATTCAAGTCCAACGCACGCGATATGCGGATAGCACTCTTAAAAAAGAGCTGATCAAGGGTCGGTATAACGTCAGGCACTATCAAATCGGCAGCATCCTGTTAGCCTTGATGGTGGTCGGCTCGATCGGGGGAATGGCTGTCACCTACATTAACAATGGCAAGCTGTTTGTTGGTCCCCACTTGCTGGCTGGCTTGGGTATGACAGGACTGATTGCTTTATCTGCGGCTCTATCGCCGTTCATGCAAAAAGGGCACAATTGGGCACGTTTCAGTCACATTGCTCTCAATGTCGTGCTTTTAGGATTATTTGGCTGGCAAGCTGTCACGGGCGTACAAATCGTGCAACGGATTGTGAGCAAGATGTAGTAACTAACCACTTAGTTACTGTTCCCTAGTTGGCAGAGCGCTGAATGTCAGCGCTTTTTCAATTTTTTGGGCATGGGTATACCCACACTGGTGTGAAAGTCTTCCTGGACTTTATGGGTTAAGCGTCGGGAAACTTGCCGCACAACTTGGTGCAAAATGCGATCGCCTGTACTCTGAATTAAGGATTGGGGCAGTTTTTGGATAAATTTGGGAAAATACATGGCAACGCTCAGGTCGAGAACCCAATCAACACGAGTCATTGCCATAGGTAGCTCGCCTCCATTACGCTCTTGCTCCTGAAACTCGCTCACCGGGACTTCCACAAACGATTGAGTAGCTTGGAAGTCAACCTCATAGCCAGGAGTGACGTAATTGGGAACGGGAACGGTGTGGATGCGATACACCCCATCTTCTTGAGGCAGCAGTTCCAAACCCACTTTTGGCTCCACATCGTAGCCAAACGCCCCAAAACGACCGATGACTAGGGTATAGGCATTACGTCCAATCGGTTCTACCTTCATCGGATGAGCGCAGCGGCTAAACCAGTCCTGGTGAGCATCCAGATAGGCAGCAACTCGCTCAGCTGAGGCATACATCTCCATGCTGTCTTGAAAGCGGCCTTGGAACCGAGTTGGCTCAGTTCCAGCGTAAGGTAGTTGCGTCACGAAACTATCAGTCTCTGCAAAATTTGACTGGCCATTCAAAGGCGCTTGCTCTGCTAAAGGCTGTTGATTGTTAACAAATTCCGAATACATGAGTTTTCCTGTGTCGGTTGCCTTTTACTGACTTAACAATTCCCACTTGAGGTTCAAATTCTTACTTCCTTGAGACGGATTTACGGTAAAGCTGAGTACATATTCATATAAACTTCATACAATTAAGAAGTTAGAGTTTTCGGTCACAAGGGATAATTTCTCACTCAGCATAACTTGTGAGTCTCTTGGTCAACCATAGGGGTTATACGGAGATAAAACATGAAAGCATTTGTTGCTGGAGCGACAGGTCAAACAGGACGCCGAGTTGTACAAGAGCTGGTTAAGCGAAACATTCCAGTTCGGGCGTTAGTTCGTAACTTGGAGACAGCCAAAGAAATTCTGCCTGCTCAAGCAGAACTAGTGGTGGGAGATGTCTTGAAGCCAGAGAGTCTAGCTGCTGCCATGGGTGATAGCACCGTCATCCTGAGCGCCACGGGTGCTAGTCCTAGTTTCGATCCAACAGGGCCCTATAAGGTGGACTATGAAGGTACCAAAAATCTGGTAGATGTCGCCAAGACAAAAGGAATCGAGCATTTTGTCATGGTTTCTTCTCTATGTGTATCCCAGTTTTTCCATCCGCTCAACCTGTTTTGGCTGATTTTGGTGTGGAAGAAGCAAGCAGAGGAGTATCTTCAGAAAAGTGGGTTGACCTATACGATCGTGCGACCAGGGGGTCTCAAAAATGAAGATAACCCAGATCCCGTTGTCATGTCATCGGCAGATACGCTGTTTGAGGGTAGTATCCCCCGGACAAAAGTGGCACAAGTTTGTGTCGAAGCGCTGTCGCAACCCGAAGCACGAAATAAAATTGTAGAAGTGGTTGCTAAGCCAGAGGCTGCCGATAAAAGCTGGGAGCAGCTATTTACCAGTGTGGTCTAGTCGGTCAAAAACACTCAGCCTGCGTCAGCTTAGACAAGTCTTTACTTTTGTATAAGCTGCGTCAGCATGCTTGAGATTGCTCCGTCCATCACCAGTACAAAACGCTATCAGCTTAAAACTTCACCAAGAGATTTTCCAGAAATTGACCTTGAAGAATCTACTTGCGAAAATCGGCGCTTTGGGATTACTAGTCGTGTTGTTCGAGCTGTATGGTGGGAATTGGACACCGCGATCGCTTTTCAACTATCCCACCAGTATCAACCGAACGCCACCACTAGTCATGAGGGGAGGCGATCCCTACATTCGCGCTCTCATGCGAACGATTACAGCGAGTGAGGCGAATAGCTCCCAACCCTATACACTACTGTATGGAGGCGAGCATGTGTGGAATTTGAGCCGACATCCGAACCGCTGTGTCCCGATTGTAACGGGTCCTAATGTTGGCAGGTGTACCACAGCAGCAGGACGCTACCAGTTCATTAACACCACCTGGGATAAAATGGCTCAACGCTATCACCCTAGTCCTTCAGGCTTTCTGTTGTGGAAATCCTATAGCTTTGAGCCCGAATATCAGGATGAGGTGGTTTACCGCTGGCTGAGTGACAAGCAAGCTTGGGGCTTCGATATTTCAGAACAACTGCGTAAAGGTAGAGTAAATAAGGTGCTGAGGCGGCTGTCTGGCACTTGGACGAGTCTCGGCTATGGCATAGAAAACAATGCGATGACGGGATACTTACCTGCGATTTATCAACGAATGCTCAAGGAAGAACTGCGAAATTCACGCTGAAAAGTAGAGGAGGTAAAAACAGTGGAATCTACCGTAAACTGTGCTGAAGAATGCGTCAATGGCTGCATTTTGGGGGACAAATGCCCAAATAAAGGATTTGTTTCAGAAGCCTCGAATTTTATCAATGAGACTTCTCTGGACAAAATGTTAGAGATAGCAGAAGCAGCGCGAATCAAGAAGCTAACGCAGCCACCTCAATGGGTTATTCCTGACTTTCCGGAGTCTAATTAATAGGGTCATAGGGAATGGGTAATGGGTCACGAGGGGAAACCGTTGAGATTGGCGATCGCAATTGGTGTGTAGGATGAACGAAAGATGAATATTCGCATTGGTAATGGTTACGATATCCATCAGTTGAGCAAGGAACGTCGGCTGATTATTGGTGGCGTGGAGATTCCCCATGAGATGGGATTGCTCGGTCATAGTGACGCCGATGTTCTGACTCACGCCATTATGGACGCTATGCTCGGGGCTTTGAGTCTGGGGGATATCGGTCATTACTTTCCCCCCTCCGATCCTCAATGGGCGGGGGCAGATAGCTTGGTGTTACTGCATCAGGTCAATCAGTTAATTCTCTCTGCGGGTTGGCGCATTGGCAATATTGACTCGGTGATTGTGGCAGAGCGTCCTAAGCTTAAGCCCCATCTTAAACTGATGCGCGATCGCTTGAGCGAAACTCTGCAATTAAAGCCAGACCAAATCGGCATTAAAGCCACTACCAACGAAAAGTTAGGTCCGGTAGGACGAGAAGAGGGAATTGCCGCCTATGCGGTAGCGTTGTTACTGAGTGACTGAGTCCGAGAAGGCAGAAGACGGAGGGCAGAAGGCAGAAAGGCTTATGCTTTCGACGTTTGGCTCTGTTGTTAACGGGTCACTGATTTCTGCCGTGCTGCACTTAGCCAGAAGAGTAAACAGAAAACACTCACTAACTACACCCACTAACTCCTAACAGAAAATCTCTCCTTTTAGGAGAGATTTCTTCAACGTCTTTGTCGGATAGGAATCTCGATCGCAAATTCAGCTCCTTTTCCAGGAACTGAACTGCACCTCAACTCACCGCCATGCTTCTCGACGATAATTTGGTAGCTAATTGCTAGTCCCAAACCCGTACCTTTTCCCACAGGTTTAGTGGTAAAGAAGGGGTCAAACACCTGTTGAAGCGTCTTTTTATTCATTCCAGGCCCGTTGTCGTAGATACGAATGAAAAGGTGTGTTGGCGAGCTGGAAGCATCGCAAGCCAGGGTATGCTCAAAGCGGTCAGCTTGGCCGTTGAACATTCCCGTCTCCAAGCAAGGTGAACTGAGCTTGTCCTTCTTCAGGATACCTGTAGAGATCGCGATTGTTGGTGAAAACTGAGCGGCAACTTCTGGCTGATGAGCCATTGTCTGCAATTTTTCTAATAGAGCATCAATGGCATTCGTGAGCAAATTCATAAACACCTGATTGAGCTGCCCCGGACAGCATTCTATTGGGGGTAATTCACCATATTCCTTAATCACAGAAATGGCAGGTTGACCGGGTTTTGCCTTCAGTCGGTGTTGGAGAATCATTAAGGTACTTTCTAGACCCGTATGAATATCGACTAGCTTGCTCTCCGACTCATCAATCCGCGAAAATGTCCGTAGCGATCGCACAATCTCCCGAATTCGTTCAGCCCCCACCTTCATCGAAGTCTGGAGTTGAGCAAGGTCGGTCATGAGAAAGTCCAAGTCAATCTCATCGATGTGTTCTTTGATAACGGCTGGAGGATTGGGATAGGCGGCACGATAAAGTTGCACGAGACTTAAGAGGTCTTGGCAATACTCTTGAGCGTAAATCAAATTGCCATAAATGAAGTTGACTGGATTATTAATTTCGTGCGCTACGCCAGCCACTAGTTGACCGAGACTCGACATTTTTTCACTCTGAATCAACTGTGCTTGAGTTCGGCGCAACTCGTGCAGAGCTTTTTTCAATTGTGCGGCCTGTTCTTCGGCTTGTTGAGTAGCCGTGCGACTAGCTGCATACAGTTCAGCTTGTTTAATTGCAATCAGAAGTTGATCTTTAACAGCTTTGAGGAGTTCGACTTCACTTTCACTCCAAGGTCGAGCTTCCCGAGTTTGAATACAATTAATCACACCGATCGTACCCCAAGGGGTTTGCATCGGCAGCGACACTATTGAACGACAGTGGAGCGAGTGAAGGACTGCTTGCAATCTTGGGTCGCTGACTGTCTCGATATCATCGACCTGGAAAACTTCTAGATTCAAGAGGTGTCGAGCCAGCACTCCAAGTACGTCAGCCGGATAGCGACCCGTGCGATCGGGTAAATTAAGCTTTTTCACTTCTGTCACCACTTCCCAGTAGGGCAGGTCAGAGCGATCGCATTTACTCCCATCAGGGGGATGATACCACGCAAATTGGCAGCGATCGACTGGCAACATTTGGTAGATTTCCTGAACGGTGGTGTCGAGAACCGTTTTCAGGTCTAGAGAGTTGCGGATTTGGTTCGATAGCCGATTGAGTAACGTTTCTCGCCTCGCCTGTTCTCGCAATTGGGCTTCTGACGCTCGCAGGGCAGATTCAGCTGCTTTACGAGGACTGATATCCTGGACAACACAGAGAATGTACTTGAAATTCCCTTGGGAAGTTCGGACTAAAGACGCCGTGATTTGCACCCAAACCCGCTGCCCGTCTTTGCGGAGATAGCGCTTTTCGAGCGAGTACAGTTCAATTTGACCGGCGAGAAGCGATCGTGCATACTCTAGCTCAAGCTCTAGGTCGTCGGGATGGGTAATCTCTTGGAATGTTCGTTCGGAGAGTTCCTCCAGCGTATAACCGACAATCTCGCAAAGTTTTTGATTCACCCGGACAAATCGACCCTCTGACGAAGCGTGGTAAATGCCAACGGCAGCTTGCTCGAAGGTAGCGCGAAAACGTGCTTCACTCTCGCGGAGTGCAGCCTCGATTTTTTTGCGATTGGTGATATCGATAAACGAAGCAACAGCCGCATAAGGGGTCGTTTCATTCGGGCGAAACAAGGGTTGAGAATTGAGGCTGACCCACGTTAGGGTGCCATCAGGTTTGTAAATACCCAGAATGGCATCGGTAAAGGCTTGACCGGTACGCAGCGTCACGTTGAGCGGGTAGTCCTCCATCGAGATGGGTTCGCCCTCTTCCGTAACAATGTGCCAGTCTAGGTCAACCGCTGTTTGTCGCGTCAACTCTGGTGTTGATAGCCCAAGGATGCGTTCGGCGGCAGCATTGTAGGTGCGAATTTCACCCGTAGCATCTTTGACCAAAATTCCTTCTGCCATCGCAGCAATCACAGAGCAATAGTGTTCTTCCGATTCCTGCTGTAGTGCTTGTACCTGCTTGCGCTCGACTATCTCTTGTTGTAGCTGCTCGATGGTTGTGGTGAGCGAAGCCGTCCCCCAGAGTCCTGTTGTCGCTGTCTTCAGATAGTCACAGTAGCCGTCCTCACTGTTTTGTCGGGAGTCATCGACGGTGAAGCGAGGCTCTAGAAACTCGGTGAACATCATCACTCCACCAATCTCTCCGCTCCTCGTGCGCCACGGTTGAATTTCCCACTTCACTCGTTGCACGGAGCCATCGGGTTTAATGAAATAGTCTGAATCACCTCGCTGCGGTTCTCCCGCTAAACAGGAAGCATAAATGCCCTGCCATCGATTCCGAGCGTGATGAGCTGTTTGTGGAGCATAGATGTAGTGTGTAGAGTTGACGGAGTGACGCTCTCCTCGGCTCTGGTGTGCTTCGGGTTCCCTCTCCTCACAAAAAAAGGTTGGAAACACCTCGGAATGAGAGCGACCAACCAGTTCTTGGTTCTCCAACGTATAATCAGTCAGCCACCGGTGAGATGCGAGTAAGTAGCGTAAATCTGTGTCTAACATAGCTACAGCAGCAGGAGCGTATGCCACAAAGGCAGAGAACAGCTCGGGATTAGCTGAATCAGTTGATTGCTCTTCAAGATGCATTGATTGAACGCTCAAATTTTTCAGACGCTTGCCATTGGGCAAACTGACCGTCTTATCAATTAGTACATCAGCCTGCTAACTTTGGAGCGTTTCCTGGTAACTTTATATTCCTTATTGTTCATAAATTGTCTTGCCAGCTTGTGAAAGCTGGTTTTTTTTAGAGGAGGGTACCCACAAAGGGTACTCTTGAACAGAAAACTCAGCAGATTGCAGGAAAGAGAATTTTCTCCGTGTAGACAGTAAAAGTAAACAACCGGAAGCTAAGACAATCAACAAGCACGCGAGGCTTCCCGCTACACAAAAAGGATTTGCGACTATGACTAGCACAGTTCCCGTCAACAGCCCCGTACTCCAACTCGGTTCTCAGGGACAAGCCGTCAAAGATTTACAAGTACTGCTCAACAAAACAGTTGCTGCCAATCTGAACGTTGATGGTATCTTTGGTCGCCAAACACAAGACGCCGTGAAAACTACCCAATCCATTTTTTTCCTAACTATAGACGGGATTGTGGGCGAAAAAACTTGGAGTGTGCTACGCAGCAATCAACCTATCGCAATGCCAGTCCTCAAGCTTGGCAATAAGGGCGATTTAGTCCGCAGAGTTCAAGTTGTACTCAAGGATGCTAAGTACTATACTAGCCAGATTGATGGTGATTTTGGTGCTAACACTCAATCTGCGATCGCCAACTTACAGACAACCCAAAAAATTGCGGTTAAGAAACTCGGTGAGATTGACCAACCCACCTGGGAAGTTTTAGTGAGTCTAGCTAAATATTTTGCCCTTGACTAGGAAGAAGTGAGTTCCCCCTCGACAAGT
>DATNPC010000996.1:0-3466 GCA_036703375.1 Allocoleopsis sp. | reverse complement strand
ATCTTTTAGCTTTTGTCTGATCAACTCAGCGCTGCTGGGTCATTTTGTCGTGCTTAGTCTAAATAGCAGTAAGGATACTGTTGGTCAATTAACTAGGGGGTCAGACCCCTCCCCAACCCCTCTCCTCTTAGGGGAGGGGCTTTCCGGCTCCCCCTTCCCTACTAGGGAAGGGGGCTGGGGGGTTAGGTTTTCCTTGCTTCGCCAACAGTATCCTTAAGTCCCAGGCGATTTTCGGCTTAAGTTGACACCAATGACCGACGTGCGCCCTTCCTATATGTGGAGTCCTTGCGTAAGTCCTGAATGCGTTGATTTTGCCGCTGTAACCGAAAATCGACTGTTCAGTTAGGTGAGGTCAGACAGGTTATACCTGCAATCCCTGTTCGACCATCAGGCGTGCTTCCTAGCACGATGCCGAATCCACCATTTCTCAAGCTCTATCCCCCAAAACCCAACCGTACTCAACGCTAAACACAGAGTGAGTTCTGTGGCGGATAACGCTACGGTATTGAAAACATCTTGCAACCAAGGACTGTATACGACAGCGAGTTGTAAGCCGAACGTGAGCAGCACAGCCCCTAAAAGCGGTCGATTCGTCAGCAGGCCAATGCTAAACACGGAGTCGCGCTCGGAGCGCATCGCTAGTGCTAAACTCATGCGGGAAAAGGCGAGAGTCGCAAACACGACAGTCTGCCAGTTGGCGCGATCGCTTAACCAGTAACTGTGGCCCAAGAGCAGAATGACTAGTCCGAGGAGCAATCCTACCCAAATAATATCTCTGCCGACTCCCCGACCAAAAATGTTTTCCGTAGGACGGTAGGGAGGACGATGCATCGTATTGCGTTCGGCAGGCTCGACACTCAGCGCCAATGCCAGCAACCCATCGGCGAGCAGATTAATCCAGAGAATCTGTAGGGGTAGTAGCGGCAAGGGCATGGCTAACAAGGGAGCTAAGAGCATAATCCAAACTCCTGCGGCGTTACCTGTCATGCTGTACTTGAGAAACTTACGAATGTTGTCGTAAATCACCCGTCCTTCCTTAACGGCTGCAACAATGGTGGCGAAGTTGTCATCGAGCAACACCATATCAGCGGCTTCACTGGCGACATCGGTTCCCGCAATGCCCATGGCAATACCGATGTTTGCTTTTTTGAGGGCGGGAGCATCGTTGACGCCATCACCCGTCATCGCGACAATGTGACCTCGGCTTTGCAGCGCTTGCACGATGTTGAGCTTGTGTTCTGGAGTGACTCGCGCATAGATAGAAACACTCTCCACTTGGTCTATAAGTTCTTGAGGCGAGAGTTGGCTTAAATCGCATCCGTTTAAAATGCGATTTCTGAGCGGACAGCTTGGCGTCACGGTGCGATCGAGTTCCAATTCATGAGCGATATACTGCGCCATTAAAGGATGATCGCCAGTAATCATCACCGCACGAATGCCAGCACTCTGACACAGTTGTACTGCGTCTTTCACTTCCGGTCGTGCGGGGTCAACCATGGCCACCATGCCCACAAATACCAAGTTTTGTTCGATCGCGATTTCCTGTCCTTTATCGGGGAGCGACTCGAGTTGCCGAAATGCTAACCCCAAAACGCGCTTGCCCTCTTGTGCCAACTGGTTATTATGGTCAGTGATGAGCTGGTGCCATCCCTCATCGAGTGGCTCTATCCGTCCATTCACCCAGACAAAAGCTGACACCTCTAGCAGGCTATCGACAGCCCCTTTGGTAAAGGCGATATAGCGAGAAGTTGGGAATTGGGAATTGGGGCTGGAGGATTGAGCAGAAAAGAAGGAGGAAAGGTTATCTGGGAGATTCACCATGTCCCCGTCAGCCAGTCCCCAATGTACGGTAGTCATCCGCTTTCGCTCGGCTTCAAAGGGAACCTCGGCAATGCGAGGAAACGATCGATCGAGCTGAGCTTTGTGGAGGCCAAGACGTGCTGCCGCGATCGCTAAAGCAACTTCAGTCGGTTCTCCGATTATCTCGATCGCAGTTGGTGAGGTACTGCGTTCTTGAGGCATTGCGTCATTACACAAGGTAGTTCCCATCAGCAACAGAGCGATCGCATCTGACGCTGTCCCCTGCGCGATCGCTTGAATCGATTGGGAGTCCGCACCATTTAAAATCGAGGGATTCTCCTCCTCTACCCCTGCCAGTTCCACGCGCTGCCCTGCCACGGCAAGGACGGTAACTGTCATGCGGTTCTCGGTGAGCGTGCCTGTCTTATCCGAGCAGATAACGGTGACTGAACCGAGCGTTTCGACGGCAGGTAACTTGCGGATGAGTGCCTGTCGTTCGAGCATTCGTTTGGCACCGAGTGCCAAGGCAATTGTCATGATCGCTGGCAATCCTTCAGGCACGACGGCCACAGCCATACTAATCGCCGTGAGGAACATCAGTTTTAACTCCTCACCGCGCAGCATGCCCAGAATAAAAATCAGTGCCACTAGAATTAAAGACGCGATCGCCAAGCTCCGCCCTAGCCGTTCCATCCGATCCTGGAGTGGGGTGGGTTCCGGTTTCACGGTTTGAATCAGGTCGGCAATTCGTCCCAATTCAGTATTCATCCCTGTTTCCGTGACGACGGCCAACCCCCGTCCGTAGGTGACGACAGTTCCTCGGTAAACCATGTTAAGGCGATCGCCCAACGTCAAATCTTTACCAAATAAGGGTTTTGTCTCTTTTGCCACCGTCTCTGATTCACCCGTCAGAGCCGATTCTTGGACGCGAAGGTTGATGCTTTCGAGCAATCGACAGTCGGCAGATACCAAATCGCCAGCTTCCAGCCGAATAATGTCTCCTACCACTAGTAGACGAGCAGAGATTTTCTGCACCTTAGAGTCGCGACACACGTCTACCTTTGGTACCGCCAGCTTTTTCAATGCCGCGATCGCTTTTCCGGCTTTGTACTCCTGACTCAATCCCAACAGAGCATTGAACACCACAATTGCCAGGATGGCGATCGTATCTTTGAAATCGCCGACAAAAGCAGAAATTGCCGCCGCGACCAGTAAAATGACAACCATAATGGCAGTCAGTTGCTCCCAAAGAATCAACCAGGGACTTTTGGGGGGGCGTTCGGTTAACGCATTCTCTCCCTGCTGTGCCAAGCGATGGCAAGCTTCTTCGCTACTGAGTCCGTGGACTGCATCAGTGTCTAATTGTTGCAGCACCTGCGAAGCGTCGAGTTGGTACCAGTTACTCATAGAGGTGAGCAGTCTGTTGAGACGCTGCAACGTAGTTCTAAAAGAGGAAAGCGTTCACGCGCTTTTCCCCTACAGTCCCGAGCATGAGTCAAAACCTTCAACATAGCCCCCCTTTAGTCAGTTACTGACCTTCCATCTTTCTTAGCTTTGAAGACTCTTTACATCACGCTGAGTCATCAAAGTATTGTGTAGAAACTATTAGGCAAGAGGCAGTTTTCTGGTAATTCCCAAAGGTGGGATTTACTATTCCTACATATTA
>DATNPC010000995.1:0-5839 GCA_036703375.1 Allocoleopsis sp. | reverse complement strand
GCTCTCTCCCGCAACCCAAATTAAAAGGAGCGACCTGGGATAAGTTGTTTTTAGATATTGTCTTTAAAAGCTTTGAATAAATAGGTTTTGAAGGCTCAAAACAAAAGACTTTACCTTGAGAGCCAACAAAGGAGGCAAACATCGTTGCCAAAAATCCTAAGTTAGCACCCACATCAATTACCGCGTCGCCGGGTTTTATATATTGACTAAAAATCTTACTGTCTTTTTCATAAAACTTTAAACAACCCTGATGATAAAATAACTCTTGAACGTCACCATCATTTGAGAAAAGTAGTTTAATCCATCCATAATCAATATAGAGATCGTCTTTCGAGAAGAGGTGTCTAATCTTTAACTGCGATGATAGGGCAGTCAGTTTAAACTTGTTAATCGCTCGTGCAACTATAGACATGATCGTCTCCGTTAGATTTAATCAACAATTTCCAACTCTGAATGCAGCAGAGTTTCTCGTTCAAAGCTGATAGATTACCCTTACCCAATAATTTTGAACGGCTAGTGCAGCTGAAGTTTTCCTCAATCGCCAATTGTTCAACTGGATATGCCAGCTCAGCTAAGATGCATCTAAATTGATTAGCCCTTCTCCCCTCATCTCCCCGTCTCCCCATCTCCCCGTCTATTTTCAAGACAGCCCTTTTCTGATTGGTATTAGGCGCTCTGTTCAATTGCTTCGGCAATGCTCTTTGCCATGTCATCCCAGCTGTAAGCTCGCAACTCTTCTGACACAGACTTCACCAACTTAGAGAATTTTTCAGGAGTCTTTCGCCAATAGCTCAGCCGTGCTGCTAGGTCAGTTGCCTCTTCAGGGTCAGGGAGTAATAGATCGCTAAGATGGGACGGATAGCGTTCGGCAACTCCCGCCGTAGCACTGACTAAGGCTGGTAAACCACAACACAGGGCTTCCTGCACCCCTAAACCATAAGCCTCGTAACGGGTGGGAGCAACTAGACAATCTGCTGCTCTTAACAAATCCGGTACATCAGAACGGAAACCCAAAAAATGAATGCGAGACGAGATACCCGCCGCCTCTGCACGCTTCTGCCATAACGGCAGTTCCGCGCCAACTCCAACCGTGACCAAATCCGCATCCCAGTCAGGAGTAGCACACAACTGCTGCCACGCTGAAAACAGAGTATCGAATCCTTTACGGCGATCGCCTAAAGCCCCAATGAACATCACAATGGGGTTCTCGTGCGACCATTCCAACTGATGGCGAAGTTGCTTGCGCTCTTGAGGCGTTGCTGGGTGAAAGACCTGTGGCTCAGTACCATAGTAGATCCGGTGAATTCGCTGCTCGGGAATCGCCAATGTTTCGACCAGATCTCGTTTTGTGCGCTCTGAGTTGGCAATAATCAGTTGAGCCGATCGCAAAGCCTGTCGTTCTGTTGCTAGAAAAAGCTGACGAGAAACAGAGTCCTTGAGCTGACGCAGCCGTCCCGCCTGATTTTCGGGCTGATAAGCGGCGTGAACGTAATGCACCCAGTTCACATCCCCCCATTGACAGTTGCCACCATTAACTAACACTCGTCCACCCACACCAGCGATGTGTCGTGCCTGAACTCGTCCCGCCCAGTTGAGCAAGGGGCTAGCGAGCAAATAGGAGTTGGCAACCTTTGGCACCTGATGGACGGTGACATTACCCCGTGCTTCTAATTCTGGGGCGACCCGATGGGCCACTAAATGTACATCTTCTCCTTGCCGCGCCAGGTAATCAGCTAAGGCAAAATTTGCCCTGTCCATGCCGCCAGTTTTAACAAAATCACCCGTTACGAGTAGGTAAGGCGTCATGGCACTAAGTCTGAGATAGTTTGCTCTTGGGTTGGGTTGAGCGCTTCGACCTGCTCTCGCCAACTGTGATATCCGGCGACAAACAGAGAGCTATTTAATAACCAAAACTCCATGCCACCTTGACCGATAAATAGCGGGTAATTAAACGTAATCGCGATCGCACCAATGTTGTAAGCGAAAATCAGCCCACCCCAGATGGCAAAATCTCCCAACTGACCGATCGCGATTCTCCAAGCCGTGCGACATGATTGCACGAGCGCTGCCACATAGGCGACAATCAGCGGTACGCCGCCGTCTAACAACCATCCCGTCCATTGAATTTCTACCCAGATGGGTTGGGTTCTGGGGTCAGTCTTGTCACCAAAATAGCTATTCATCATTCCCCAGCGCCCCAAGCCAGCCCCAAACGGGTATTCAGGCAGCAGGACATCAATCGTATCTTGCAAGAAGTGACCTCGGTTTTGCTGGTAAACGGTATCGGCGCGATCGCTCACTAAGGTAGAGAAGCGTGCAATGGTCGATTCTCCACCAATTGCGATCGCCCAGGAGAACGTCATCACCACCAGCGCTGTAATGCCTACAGTCATGATTGTCAGTCGCCCAAAATTGCCTTGCCTCAACAACACCACAGCTAGACAGATCGTGCAAACACCAGAAAATATCAAAATCGATCGGACTTGAGACAGGTAAATACAGAACAGCCCAATTCCGGCACTAGCCATGCACACAATCCGTAAAATCGGGTTGCGTTGGCAAAGGGCAATGCCAACCCCTAACAACAAGGCATAGAACCCTGCCGTCGCAGCCCCCCCTGGTTGATCGGTTAAGCCCATGGGTCTGGGAACGCGTACACCATTAGCTAACGTAATCATGAGGGCGTCTACCCCCCACTGACTGTTCTGAATCGCCGTTGAAACATAGGGTTGATACCGACCGGGAAAGTACACCTGCAACACTCCAAAGATCGAACTGATTGTGTGGAAGCCCCACATCATCAAAATCAACCACTGAAACCCTTTGGGTGTAATTTTTAGATGTCTGACCCAGAAGATAGGCCCGAGAATCGCCGCGTACATCGCGCATTGTGCCAACCCTGAAAGTACGCTGTTGACAGCTGGGTGAAAACAGAACGACACTACCAAGATCAAAAGCACTAAAAGCGCCGGTCCCGTAGCTGGATGCTTTGGACCACCGCCGCGAAGCCGTGCTAACAGGAAAAGACTCAGTGCAAAAGTACCAATCCGCATCGGCACCCGTAGAACGCCGAATTGTGGGAACAAGAGCAAGATTTGAAAGGTAAATTGCAGCAGGATAAAGGTATGAACCCATCCCCAGTCAGATTGTTTAGTGCTAGGAGATGAACGGGGCAAGTACGGTGGGGTGTTCAGAGTCATTCTAGGCGGTGACAGCTGTTATTAAAATGAGCGTTGCCAAGGTAGTTTCCTATTTCCTTTTACATCGTTTTGTCTACAGAATCAGACTAGTTTTAAATAAAACTTTTAAGAAATTTAACTCTCCTGAAAAATCTAGTTAAGGCTATTGATAGGGCAATGGTTATAATAAATAAAAGTATTTTGGGTAAAAACGTGCTGTCTGAGATGTTCAATAGTTTACTGAGTAAAACCTTTAAAAAGGTATGTAGGCAATAGATTCCTAATGAACAATCAGAAACTAATTCTATTAAACGAGGAGATTTATAGGGAAAATCTAAAGCAAGGCAAGTCAATAATAAAGCGCTGAAGATAAGTGATAATCTAGAATAAGGTGGAAGAATGTACTCTCCACCCCCCCATATTTGAGATGAATTTAAATATTGCCATTCCCAATTTGTGAAAACCAATATAAGGATTACTAACGCGACAATGAATAAACTTTTATCGAATAAATTCTTTGTCGCAATATTATCAGGCTTGGTGAAATTTATCGCCAATAAAAAAGATGAAAATATATAGGGGATAAAGTTAAGGGGATTCCAGTAAGCAGAAAGACTGGCTAGTTGTTTGATTGACAAGCCAGCGAGCGGCAGCAAAAGAACAATCGTACTTGATACAAAAAATAGAATACAATGCAATTTCTTTTGATTGCTTACCTGAGCTGAAAATCTGAAAACTATCTCAGCAATAACAATTACGAAAATCAACGAAAATAAATAATAAAATAAAGAATTATTACCTGTCACTATAAAGAGAACGAGATTTTTTATCCCTTTTAGGAACGTAAAATCTTTATCTTTTAAAACTAAAAAACTAAAGATTACGCTAAAAAATAACCAGAACACGTAGAGCTTTAATAATTTGGGCAACCGACTCTTGAGTAGATAATCTTTTTTGCCTGCTCTACTTAAGTAAAAAAGAAATATTGAAATTTGAAAAAATATTGGAACTGCGAGTAGAGAAATATTATAGTAAAAGATATTGACGAATGAAGTTAGCTGGTTATCTGGATTTAAAAAATCAAATAATTTAAAATGCCAGATAACCACCAGAATGCAACAGACTGCCCTAAGATAATCAAATCCGTATATCTTGCGTTGATTAGCCAGCACGAATCATCTCTATATTCAAGAAATTTTATTCTTACTTTGCACTTGAATAGCTATAGTAAGGTCCCAGGAAATTAGCCCACCGAGCTACAAGAACAAACAGAAACTCACGCAATCCATCCGGACGTAACAACAGCAGAGGTGATGCCAGTAAAGCAAACAGGAGACTAACCAAACTTGCAAGTCTGTGTACAATCCCGTGCTGCTTCCCGACGTACTTTTCTTCAATCGTTAACGTACTGCGGACAATGCCGATAATTAACCGGCAAAAATATTGAGTGGTCAGCCTGGAAGGTGGTATAACGTGGTGTAAAACCAGTTGTGGGCAATATACTCGTTTGAATCCAGCTTGGCCTAAAAGAAACCCAATTTCTATATCTCCACCGCTGGCAAGACTGCTACCTTTTCTGTCACTCAACATTACCTCTGGGGTTTGCCAGGGTACTGCATTCAAGAACGCCGTTCGACGTACCCACATTCCAGCCCCTAGAGTTGGTGCTGTTGTTGCAGCTGCTTCCCATTCCACCCAGTCATCACCCATCCTGCGATTGATCGCGAGAAGATGCTCTCGTCGCTCCATACTAGGAGTAGGAGAGGTGGATTCATAGTGGGGATAGACTCGCGACACGAGCAACCCGATCGCTTCATCAGAAAAAGCCGCGATCGCATCTTCTACATAATTAGGATCTGGGGCATTGTCATCGTCTAAAAAACAAACGAATAAACCCCGTGCCTCACACACTCCACGAATGCGTGCATACGTCAATCCCTTACGATCTTCACGCACAACGCGACAGTCAATATTTCGTTCGCGCAATGCACCCACGGCTGGATGATTCATGGCTACATTTGCCGTCTCATCGGTTGACGCATTATCAATGACAACCACTTCAAACGAACCATTAGAAGCTGTTTGTTTCGCCAGCGCTTCAAGCGGCACATGGATACGCTGAGCGCTGTTATAAGCAGGGATAACAATGCTGGCTTTGACACTCATTAGTAGACCAGATCGATGTATTCTAAAAATTCCACTCGATTAGATACGCACTAGACCATTGCAGGCTCGCGATAAGCCCACAGGAAACCATTATTGGGACCATCCCAAGCTCCCGCCTCGACGCGATATCCGAATTCGGACAGTCTTTGTTGACACCAATCGCGGGCATCCGGCTTATCTTTGGTGACGTGGTATTCTAAGACGATCGCTCGTGCCTGCAAATCTTTAAACCGACTGTCTCCAAGCAAACTAAATTCTCCTCCTTCGATATCGATTTTCAAAATATCGATCGGAGTATTCTTTAAATGCTCAAAGATATCCAGGATTTGAATCTTGATAGCTCCGGGAAACTCTTTAGATATCACCATCGAGGACACGCCTTTGTCCGTCAAAAATGCCTCTTCTGTGCAATTCGAGGCGGCGGCGCAGACTAAATCGAAAGACTTGCCAAACCCATTAGAGTTGTCGTTATAGGTTGCGAGTTGGGCATGTTT
>DATNPC010000994.1:0-2538 GCA_036703375.1 Allocoleopsis sp. | reverse complement strand
TGCCTTAATGCGCCATCTGGTGGAAACTCATCCGAATGAGAACCTGGAACTCATCGATGGGGTGAAGATTGTCGATTACCAAACGGAAAGCTGGGTGTTGATTCTGCCTGACGCGGGTGAACCGCTGGTTCATATCTATGCCAATAGCGACGATCGCGATTGGGTAGACGACCAAATCAGGAAGTATCGGAACTACGTCCAGGAGTTTGTCGAACAAGAGCAGGGTTCAGAACCGATCAAAGCTGAAGCCTTGACCTAAACCGACTCGATTTCTAAAGCAGCTTGTCACGCTGGTAGTGACAGACTGCTTTAGCGGCAGGTCACAGGTTATACAGTAACCAGCCAGCATTAATCAACGGTTCGCCGGTCAGGAGTTCGCTGAACACTGTCAAGCTTTGGTACGCTTGTTCTATTATGGATAAGGAGAACGCTGGAAACTTTGGCGGACTCCTTCGTCTTTTTTTGACCTGCTAGCAACAGACTTTGCTAGAGTATTAGCCACCTGTACCACTAGCGGAATTAGGGAAACATGCTGTGGCTTTCTCCCCTAGTAGGTCAATCACCAACAGCGCCAGGAGACTTGAACTATGAATACCTGCATCTTGATGGCACAGATCATTCAAGATCCAGAACTCCGTTATACCCCTGATAGCCAAACTCCTATTGCCCAGATGCTGGTTGAGTTTCAAGGGATACGGGCTGAAGATCCGCCATCAACATTAAAAGTGATTGGCTGGGGCAATTTTGCCAATGAAATTAAGGAAAAGTATTCAGCAGGCGATCGCGTTATTATCGAGGGTCGCCTAGGTATGAACACCATCGATCGCTCTGAAGGGTTTAAAGAAAAACGTGCTGAGCTAACGGCTAACCGAATTTATAAACTGGGAGCCGATACTGTGTTTGAACCCCACGTCGCTGTTCCCTCTGCCGCAGTTGAGGCATCTGCACCAGCGCCTTCTGCTAAATCCAATAATGTTGTTGTTCCGTTACGAGGGCATCGGCAGGCAGCCCCCGTACCTGATAGCATCGACGTAGAACGAGATTATGATTCCGAGCCAACTTTTGAACCCACAACCGTGAAGACCTCGCGTACCCCCAACCTAGACAGCCAAAAAGATTTGGATGATATCCCTTTTTAACTAGAACTGTTGAACACCGCAGAGTTTATCCGGTATTGGATGATTTCCAGCTCATTGCCTGCGGTTTTTTAGTCTTAACTTTAGTTTGCAAGCTTGATCGTGTTTACATCAACATTGGTAAATTTACGTATCATTTACGGGGAGCGAGCCAAGAATTTGATAAATTAATACTAGAAGCTTAAGAGCTTCTTCTGACAGATACTACAGCAGAGTCCACATTGAAAAGAAGAGGTAAAAAAGGCTGTTTCATCTAATATCTGTCTCATCAAACAACAACAGCAACACTCAACTAAAAAGCTGATATTTCCTCAGCTAAACAATTGGGAGCTATACACTTGAGCTATATCGACTTCAGTGCAACTCCGCCTTGAATTGCCCAAAAGAGGAAATCTCTCAGTGAGTAAAGCTTGGGTGTTGTTGTTGTTTAAAGGTTTAGCTAAATTTCAGCTATAAAATTCTGCCCCTTACCTACCTATAAGCACAGAGTTCAAATATAGGTGGAGACGGATCGAAAAGTGTAATACTAGTTCACTTTGCTAAGGGTTCAGAGGTCATAGGTAGTAGGCAATCTCTTCTCCATTACCTATTTTCCAATTCTCGTTGGTTGCTTCTACAGTCAATAGCTCATGTTTCAACTGCTCTCCCCACTCATTCATGTTATCCAGCCCTTTTTGGTGCCAGTGTGTTTTTGCTTAGCGTGGGGGTTAGTTATTCTCCTATTTTGGACTCTTAGCTCGGCAGTACGAGCAAGCGTTACTACGGCAAAACGCATGCACCAAATTCCCTGTCCCTACTGCCAGTTTTTCAGCGATGACTACCGCTTGAAGTGTACGGTGAATCCTTCAATCGCTAATTCTGAGGCAGCTATTCACTGTTCGGACTATTGTCCGAGGAGCGATCGCACCATGACGGTGACGCACCAAACCACTCATCGTCAGTTTTGAGGCTGTCCCATTCGTGCTACTACAAAAGCTGAGCGATCGCTAATGAAAGATTGATTCACTTACTAGTCCATAATTTAAAACAACAGCAACCCTACTGCTAGACCAACCAAGGGATTTCCTCATTTAAGCAATTCCTCATGGAGTTACACTCAAATGCTGTGATTTAAGTGTTTTTCTCCCATTTAAACAGCATAGGAAATATCAGTCTTCTAGTTGAGCGTTGCTGTTGCTATTGGATGAGACAGATGTTAGATGAAACAGCGTTTTTACCTCTTTTCTTGAATGGACATTGCGCTGTAGTTTCTGTCAGAGAAGCTTTAGTAGCTTCAATTTTTAATTTATCAAACTCTCCGAAAAGTACAAGAGAATGACATGTAAGTTTACTTTTTTGCGGAGAATTTGGTTCACATTGCGTAATAAATCTGCTGCTCTTAATTTCTCAGGTCGCGGTATTT
>DATNPC010000993.1:0-2772 GCA_036703375.1 Allocoleopsis sp. | reverse complement strand
GTATCTAGAAGCTGATGCCACTGCTGGCGATGCGTCCAAACCAGATAAGCCGCAAAAGGTAGTCCGATTAGGCCATGGCTGAAGTATTCATGCTCAATACTGATGGTTTTATTCAACCAGCCATCGTACCAGTAAAGCAGTAAGGGCAAATAAAGAATCGCCAGTAGAGCTAAGATCGCGATGTCTAGCCAGTAGCGATCGAGGGGAACGGGAATTTTACGTCCAATTTGCATATACCTAATGTGAAAATGGGTAATAGGTAATGGAGAAGAAGATTTTGATTCCTAGTTTGTGCGCGACAGCGTGTGAGGTCTAATTTTAAATTACAGTCGTAGGATGATTGCTCAAGAGGCTTTGTAGAGAGTCAACGACGTAATGAATCTGCTCATTACTGATGCCAGGATACATCGGTAGAGACAAAATCTCCTGGCAAAGAGTTTCAGTCTGGGGAAAATCACCAGCTCGATATCCTAAAGATTGATAAGCGGGTTGAAGGTGACAGGGGATAGGATAATGAATGCCTGTTTGAATGCCTCTAGCTGCCAGTTCATCTTGAATCGTCTCTCGCGCTAAGGGACAAGTACTGCCGATCCGAATTACATAAAGATGATAGATGTGACCGTCCTCGCTTTGATTTTTCAAGGGAAAAATTCCTTGGCTTTGCAGCGGTTCTAGAAGAGTATCGTACTGATTGGCTGCTAGATTTCGCGTGCGGTTCCACTGAGTTAAGTAGGGTAACTTGACATTGAGGATAGCTGCTTGCAAGGTATCTAGGCGACTGTTTTTACCGGGATCGAGGTGAAAGTATTTGCGAGGTGCGCCATAATTACGAAGCGATCGCACTTTGTTTGCCACCTCTGCATCGTTGGTAATCACCATTCCGCCATCCCCGAAGCCACCGAGATTTTTACTGGGGTAAAAGCTAAAGGCGGCTGCTTTTCCGACAGAACCCGCACAATAACGATCTCGAAACGCTAAGTGAGCTTGAGCGGCATCTTCAAAGATGAGTAAATTATAGGTATTGGCTAACTCTACTAACGGGTGCGGAGCGACCATTTGACCGTAGAGATGGACGGGTACGATCGCTTTTGTTTTGGGTGAGATTGCCTTTCGAGCGGCGTCGAGATCGATTGAACCTGTTTCGCGATCGCAATCGACTAAAACGATTGTCGCACCTGTCTCGCGCACCCCAATTAGCGTGGCAATAAAGGTATTAGCTGGGAGAATCACTTCATCACCTGTACCAATACCACAGGCTTGTAGACCAAGCGCGATCGCATCTGTTCCCGACGCCACTCCGATGCCGTATTCCACACCACAAGCTGCCGCAAATGACGCCTCAAAATCTGCTAAAGCTTGCCCCAGAACGAAATCTCCCCGACTGACTACAGCCTGGATAGCCCGTTCCAACTCGTTTTGAATTGGCTGGTGTTGCAGTGCTAAATCGACAAACGGAACTTGGATGGGAGCGTTAGAACTCATTTTAGAACCCATGATAGGAAGAGAGACTATTTATAGCCTTTCTTAATTAGATGCGGTACATCTGTAGGGCGCAATTCATGCCGATGACGGTTGTGCGTCCCTACATCTCGTCTATCACGCATATCCCTAACGCTCTTCTAAGAAACAGCTAATGTTTCTGCCAATCATAACGAGCGATCGCGCTCGTGGAAGGCTTTTGTCATTCCAGGAAAATAAAAATAGCAGCCAACGGATGAAACCCCTACCAAATAGACAATTTAGCGAGCGCAAACTGATAGAAACCTATGTCTTAAGCTCCAATGGTAGAAGTCTCTCTGTGTAAAGCTTTCGCTTTGGTGAGAGCGACAGAAGATCGCTAATCACTGTCAACGTGTTTTGAAAACAGTTGCTTAAGTTCTGAATTCTGCACTTCTATTTCGTAATCAGTAGCTTCAAAACCTTCTATCTTCCAATTGCACCATGTTTGCTCCCATAAGAGTTCTAAAAAGCGACGAATATCATCGATATTAAAGCGTGGAAATGGAATCCTTAAATTTCTGACCACACTTTCAAACTGAGCGGGTGACAGGTTCAATACCCATGCCATTGCTCGTCGAATTTCTTCCTCGCGATCGTTGTTGTCACTCACATGTTGAATAAAATCATGAACTGCTTGGTTTAATGCATTAGTGTGTTTAGCATCAAACAGTGATTCGTTTTCCGATAGATCAAGATATTTTAACTCTATAAAACTAGTCCAAGCGGAGTCAAGATATTCAAGATAGATAGGACTTTCAAAACTTAGAATCATTTTAACTCTCCGTTAAGGGTGTTCAGGGAAAGCCGTTAGAACTTGATATTGTCCAGTATTATCCAACTCAAAGATGATAGTAATATGCTCCACATCACGAGTTGTAACACCATCTGGATGAAACTCCTTCCCAACTACCTTACCAGCAGGCTGCTTCTTATACTCAACCTTAGATTTTAAGTATTTTTGGTGAGTCAGTGGATTATCTAGGATATCAGCAGCCGTAATTTTTCCGTTGCCAATTGCTTTCCAACCATCTGCATTGATTGCACAAGCCGGATCGCCTTTGGGTGTAGTTGTAGCTTGTAGCTTTGAGCGTACTTGGCTAATCATAGCTTCTTGCTCAGCAAAGCTGTTCCATCGCGAAACGGGTTGTCCTTCTTTCTTAGCACGTGCAAACTGGTAACTATCACTGAGATGAGCACCATGTTCGGCAAAGGGATGTCCCTTCTTAGCTGTACCCCCAATATTGGTATAAGGCTGATTTGCACTTGCAGCTT
>DATNPC010000992.1:0-3714 GCA_036703375.1 Allocoleopsis sp. | reverse complement strand
GAAATTCAAGATGCAGTAAATGACGCTAAACCCAAAGTTAAAGCGGCGATAGCGTCTTGAATCGATCAAGAGCGTTGCCACAATCACCCCCATCGGCAACACAAAAAAGCCCAACATCAGCCACATAATCGGGGCAATCTCTGCCATTGATTTAGCATGGGAATCAGCCACATCTAGGCCATGAAACAGAGGCATCAATCCCAACTGAGTATGAAATAGTAAGCCTAGTAAAAAAACAATCCAGAGAACAATAATTTTTTCTTGTAATTTGATTGCCATGATAGTTCATTCCTAAATATTCCTAAACATGATTTAAAAAAATTGGCTCTCCCGTACTTGCGGTAATAAGCAAACCTGATTGTTTTTAGAAGTCTTAAAGGATAGGACTTTCAGCTCAATTTTTCTAGGAAGCTATCAGCCAAATAGGGTTTTCCACCCGAAGTACAGGAGAGCTTTCTTGAGATTGATAACGGTCAATACCGCTAAAATTTTACGCGACTATAAAACACTCGTTTCACATTTTCGGCACAGAGGATGTAGAGTCCGACAATAACTGCCAGTAACAAAAGAAATTCAATGGGCAAGGCTTGAAACCCCAGTAGACCTGAAAGTGGGGTATAGGGTAGGAGGAGCGTAACAATGGCGATTGCGATCGTGGTCGAAAACAAAGCTCGACTCGGTTTACTGTGAAAAATGGATTGTTGTGTGCGAATGACCAGCACAATCATGGAGGCAGAAATCACCGATTCCATAAACCATCCGGTTCTGAATTGCGCTGGATCGGCGTGTAGCAAAAACAGCAATACTCCAAAGGTGAGGTAATCAAACACCGAACTAAGTAAGCCAAACACCAGCATAAAGTTGCGGATGAAGTGCATATTCCAGCGGTGAGGCTGGCTGACCAGTTCTCGGTCTACTCGATCAGTCGCGATCGTTAATTCTGGGAAATCAGTTAGTAGGTTCGTCAGCAAAACCTGACTGGGTAGCAGCGGCAAAAAGGGCAGAACCAGAGAAAGCCCCGCCATGCTAAACATATTGCCAAAATTGGCGCTAGTAGCCATAAATACATACTTTAAAGTGTTGGCAAAGGTTACCCGACCTTCCTTTACACCTGCGAGAAGGACATTCAAATCTTTTTCCATCAATACAATGTCAGCGGCTTCCTTGGCGACATCGACGGCGCTCTCGACGGAGATGCCGACATCGGCAGCATGAAGCGCAGAGGCGTCGTTAATGCCGTCTCCCAGATATCCAACGACATTCCCCGCTTTTTTGAGGGCGATGATGATGCGCTCTTTTTGGTTTGGCTCTACCTCGGCAAAAACATTTGTCCGTTGGACTCGATGCATCAAGGCTTCATCACTGAGTTTCTCTAGTTCGGAGCCGATCAAAGTCTTGGGGTCAGGCAGTCCTACCTGCTGAATGATACTCATCGCAACCGCCTTGCTGTCTCCGGTAATCATTTTTGGGGTGACTCCCAGCAATTCCAACTCTTTGAGGGTGTCAGCGATACCAGCTTTAGGCGGATCGAACAGAGTAAGGTAGCCCAGAAATGTCATGTTCGTTTCATCATCTTTGCTGAAAGCATCTTGATTAAAATCGCGATAAGCTACACCCAAGACTCTAAATCCCTTACTGCCCAAGTCTTCAGCCTGTTGGTGGAGTTTTTTTTGCTGATCTCCAATGTCGATTTTTTTCCCCTCAGCCGTCTCAACGTTTGAGCAAACATCCAGAATATTTTTCAGTGCCCCTTTAGTCACAATCAGATGCGAATTCTCTTTTTTAAACAGGATGCTTAGACGTTTGCGGTTAAAGTCATAAGGCAGTTCATCTAGCTTTTGATAGCCAGAAATGTCGAATGTTTTGTATTCGCGAATCGCTGTATCGATTGGATTCACATAACCCGACTCAGAGGCGGCATTCAAATAAGCGTAAAGTAGAACGCGATCGCTTTCTTTTTCCTCCACATCAACCGCCGAGTGAATTTTCACGGCTCCTTCCGTCAGCGTACCCGTCTTATCGGTGCAAAACACATTCATACTGCCAAAGTTTTCGATCGCGGGTAAGCGCTTCACGATCACCTGCTTCTTCGCCATTTTCTTGGCACCACGCGCCAGGTTCACGCTGACAATTGCAGGCAGGAGTTGGGGAGTCAAACCGACTGCCAGCGCCAGAGAAAAGAGAAAGGATGCCAGCACTGGGCGATGGAGGTAGACGTTGGCAACAAAAATTAGCACTACCAAAATTAGCGTTACTTCCATGAGAAAGTAGCCAAACTTGCCCAGTCCTATTTCAAATTCCGTTTCGGGAGGTCTGAGTTTCAGGCGTTCCGATACTTTGCCGAATTCAGTTTCTTTTCCGGTATGAACCACCACTGCTTTCGCCGTTCCACTAATTACATTGGTTCCCATATAGAGGGAATTGGTGCGTTGGCTCAGTTCTGTTTCAGCAGGCAATACCCCACTTAGCTTGTCAACCGGATAGGTTTCTCCTGTCAGTGCGGCTTCATCCACTGATAGATCTTTCGACTCTAAAACTAGACAGTCGCCCGGAATATTTTTACCTGCACCAAGCAACACAATATCGCCCCTGACCACTTCCTCATTGGGGATTTCTTGAGATTGACCATCCCTCAAAACAGTTGCTTTAACTTGCACTAATGCCAATAATTTTTCGACGGCGTTCGAGGCTCCTTGCTCTTGCCAAAATCCTAATAGCCCACTGATCAGGACGATCGTCAAAATGATAATGGCATCTGCCGCATCTTGAAGAAAAATTGATAGCACCGCCGCAAAAATCAAAATCAAGATAATCGGACTCTTGAACTGATTGAGCAACAGCATCAATGGGCTAGATTTTTGTTTTTGTTTGAGGCTGTTTGCGCCGTAATCGCTCAGGCGTTGTTTCGCATCTTGACGGCTTAACCCTGCGGCTGTAGAGTGCGTCTGCTGAAGCACTTGATCTGTGGGTAAGCTCCAAAATGTGGACTGTATATTCATTATTTTTTACCTTATTTTTAATAGCAAGCTACTCCCGATGGTTCTCTCGTACTTATGGTGATAAAAAAGGCTTATCTAGTTGAGAGCGGGAGCATGTCAGGGAGAGCAAGTGGACGCCCGCACTGCGTGCCGCTACGCTAACATCCCCCAGCCCCTTCTCCCAAAAGGAGAAGGGAAGAAAGATTCAAAGTCCCTCTCCCACGGGGAGAGGGATTTAGGGTGAGGGCTGACAAAGGTGACATGCTCCCATTGAGGGCGTATGCCATACGCCCCTACATCCAACTCATTGATTCCACTGTAGGAGCGCAAGGCTTGCGCCCAAATATAACAAGATTGAACATTTTTCCCATGATATCGGGAGAGCCTTTATGTGGTTTGAATTGCGTCGAATCAGCCGGAAAACTATCGGAACCAAGTCTGATTCCATTGCCGCATCTGCTCGATTTCATTACTTTGACTCTGGATGATGTTTTTCGCCAAATTGCGAATTTCAGGATGCTTGCTATCTAGAACCATTCCAGCCATCATCACCGCCATTTTGTGATGGGGAATCATCTGCTCGATAAACGCTTTGTCAAAGTCAGGAGCATTTTTTAGAGCTTCTAAATTCGTCCCCATCATGTTCATGCTCATCATGCCTGTACCAGAATGCATGGACATCGTTCCCATCCCTGATGAAGCAGGGATTTCAGTGCCATACCACTGTTTGTACCAA
>DATNPC010000991.1:0-11033 GCA_036703375.1 Allocoleopsis sp. | reverse complement strand
TTAGTAAGGTGCTGGGTGAAGGTTTTCCCAAATCTGAACTCCAGATACCGAACCGGCTTGGAAAGCGGACTAAACGCTTGTATACCAAGGGTTCAGACTGAGAACAGCCAGGACACTCCATGCTTTTTATTCAGTTTAAGTTTTTGCCAGGTTAGGATTTTTCGGAGTCAGCGGCAGAGTGTTGGAGCTGAACGAGAGCGGCATGAGCAGCGGCCAGGCTTAAACGAACCTTCTCCATCTGAGATAATTCAGTCCAATCAGTCCCTCGAATGGTGCTAGGGATCGCTTCACTCGGTCGATCTGAGCTTCCCCGCATGGCATAAGCCAACGGACGAGCTAGGACGGATAGGTCATCATCGGTCCAACTGGGCAGCAAGGGCTTGACACAGAGTACGAGCTGGTCAGCCAAAGACAAATTCGTTGAGAATAGTTGTTGAGCTTTGTGCGCGATCGCTTCGATCCATGCCTGAGGCATCACAGCCGCAAACCGTTCGGATAGCGAAGTTCTCAAGGCTTCTTCCACCTCTATGGCAGGTGTCCAGCACTGGTGCAAGCGATCGAACAGAGCCTGTGAGGCACTCTCAATTTCCTCATTCTCTTGCCAATCCAATAGCGAAAACCCTTGTTCGAGTTCAGCGAAATAGATTTCCGCTTCAGGTTCTGCTGGATTCCAAGGATAAACAGCCTCCTCTGGCTGCAACAGTGCTTCTAGTAGTTCTGCTTGTACGGCGCTCAAAGCATCCTCGCAATAATCGTATTGAATAGGTTGTCTCGACATAATGCCCCTCCTGTTTTTGGTTGGTAGATGTAACCTGGCACTGGATAGCTACAGCAGTATTCTGGGGAGTTCCGTAACGAGTCAGAAATTACTCATAGAATGCGCTCTTGTTCGGTTGTTTGATAGGACAGTCGCTAATTAATATCCTCTGCATCCGACAGGCAAGTCATTAATTAGCCCAAAGATTCCGAAGCTTCAATAATAAACTCTAAAGTCTGACCGTGGGTACTCCCAAACTTTAACTGAGTACCCGACTGTAAGGGAACTTCCTGATGGTGGACTTTTTGCCACCCCTCTGGGCGTAAAATTAGTGTGCCGTAGCGTGAGAAATCGCGCAAGAAGTAAGTGGGTTTCGTCTCTGGTGCCTTAAAATCATCCCGGCAGATAATTTCTGCATGCTGTTGGCTGACCCACTGCTCCTGAATGACTAGGTCGTTTTCGGAACGGCGTCCCACTCGCATCAGCCCGCCCCGAATCCGCCAAGTTTGGTTGGTAGCTCCTATAGAACGGACATAAGCCACGGGCGCGGGGTTTCCCAGCCAGCTAGGCAGCATGCTAGGCAGTTCTGTAATGCCTTCTTCAATTGGTTTAATTAACTCCCCTTCAAACTCCGGATGCATGTACAGCACGGGTAGCGTCCAAGCGGGTTGGTTGAATTTGTAAAGCGTCAACAGTTGCTGCCTCGCCACTGCTACAGCTTGGTCAATCGGCATTCGTGTTGCCAGGGCTTGAGCCAGAGTTTGAATAAAACTTAAGGCTTCTTGGTCGGCAATGGAGTCGCGCATGCCTAAAACAGCAGGAACGCCATGGTGAATGAGTACCTCAGCTAAACTACTCCGGGGAATTGCTTGTCCTCCCAGTTGGTCAGGCTGAGCGCCCCAACAGGCATTGAATACAGCTAAGGTTACCTGAGTGCGAACGAGAACTTGAGCCAGTTCTGTCCCGTTTAAGGTCGCATCCGATCGCAAAAACAGCCAACCACCGTCCGGCCCTGGTTCGCCATGACCCGCATAAAACAGAACATTAAACGCTCCCGTTTCCAGAGCCTCGATCAATTCTGCGGGTGTCGGCTGTAGGAGTGTCTCAACGTTGCAGGCAACTGGAGCGACAAAGCGTTCGTTCGTCGTGCTGGGTTGTCCGCAGGCTTTGAGAATATTGGTTAACGCAGCAGCTTCTTGTTCCAATTGCAGTCCAGCTACCGGACGGGATGGCGTCTTGGCATCCTGTCCTAGAACTAGCAAGATATTGAGTGCTTGGTTGGAGCGGGTAAAAGGCTTGAGCGAATCTACATCGCTCGTGGTGCGACTAAACAGCAGTTGCTGAGACAGAGAAATTGCTTGTTTCCCTGCCATTGACTGCATGACTTCCCAGGGAAGCGGGATGAAGTCTGGATCGCGAATTTCCAAGCGCAAGCGCAAGGGTTTACTTTGACCAATCGCAATTCCTTGGCTTCTCTCCAGCACGTTTTGAATCGGACCGTCAAACAACCAATTCCACAGATCGATCCCTAGATGTTGCATCAGGCGGCTGCTGTAGCTAGTGGTTTGACCCGATGCCCCGATGTCCTGATTGGGAGGCAGCGTGCGAGCAGGCTGAGTCGCGTGATGGATCAGAGGCACATGAGGCAGTCCCCGCAGGGAAAACATCTCCTGCCATGCTAGCCAAGTTTGAGTTAACGTTTCGGACCAGGTACAGTCGTGATGAACGTAGCCCCCTGGATAGGGAGCTTTTAGTACCCAGATGGCAAAATTGTCAGCTCCAGCGGTTGATAGACGAGCGATCGCTAAGCTGAGGCAAGGATTTTCAGTACCAGCCATTAAAAGCCCAAAAAAAGAGCAACTATACCTGTTCTGCGATCAAGTCTACCTACTCTTAGACGGTGTTTATGCCGTCTTTCGCAGGTTTCTTGTAGGTTGACAAACACCCCTTAGTGCCGCTCTCTGAGCAGTCAAACATTCAAAAGTCTTTTGAGTTAAGCTGTTTAACCACTTGATGAGCTGGTGACGGATTTGGGTCGCGCTGTACTTAAGGGGACTGAGTAGGTTGTGGTGTTGGAGTAGAGGTGGCAGTAGGAGTCGGAGGCGCACAGGCATTTTGTTCGGTAGCTGTTGGCGTGAAGGCCGGGTTAATCCGCGACACAATCTCAGATTCTTTGATCCAACCGCTATCTCCCGGCGTTACCTGACGATAAGCGACGGTAGTCGGCTTAGGGTTAGGTACTCTAGGAGATTGTCCAACTGGGGTTTGAGGACTTTTCGCCGGAGTAACCTCCACTGGATTGGACGGCGGAGCCTGAGGGCTACCAGTACCAGGAGCGCACACTCTCAACTGTAACCAACTTGCTTGCTCTCCGTCAGGTACTTGACTAATCACCTGCAAAATGGTATTGGCAGGAATGACGCCGATCGCGGATTGGTTGTGTGGCGGTAAGCGATCGCGTCGCAGTAATAACGGAACTTCTTTGCCAAGAGAGGTTGTGGTTGTTGCACTGAGAACTTGAATCACCTGTTGCGGCTCGAACCTAGTAGTTGCTGTGGGACTAGCCGCTTGACTCTCCGCTGGAGAGGGCCTGGCTGGAGGGGGGGCGGAACTGGTGGTGTTTGCCTTCTCGTCTCCACTGGGAACCCAACTAATCAGCCGGTCGAATCCACCAATAAAGATGGAGGCTAGTACCCCAAGCAGACCCAAAAGCGAGATAATCCCTAGCCAGAGTCCCCAAGGACGGTACGTTGACGTTCTTTCTGGTAACGGCTGCGTTTTCATCAGAGAAGACGCCTTACCAACCAAAACAGTTGGCTCTGAACTAGCTCCAGAGGAGGGTCGTGATTCTACAGCCGGGACGCTCAGTTGCGTTTGATTGCTTTCTTTGGGCTGCGTCACTTTACAATGAACCAGAGCAATCGTGGCATTATCATGTCCGTTTTGCGTATTGGCAATCCCAATCAGTCGGGAACCTGCTGTCGTCAAATCGACTTGCCCGTCGAGTATGGGAAGAATTTCGGTTTGCCAGTATTGTTCGACGCGATCGAAATCGCTCAGACCATCGGAACAGAGCAGAAAAACGCAATCTTCATCCAGCACAAAACGCTGTACAGTCGGATGTAAGTTGGCGGACGATGCCATGCCTAACGCTTGAACGAGAGAGCCAGAGGTGGGTTGCTGTACGGCATTGCGGTACAGGGCGTAGCCCAGTCGCACTTCACGGGAGGCTAAATCGTCATCTTGAGTGACTTGATAGCAATTGTTGCGAGTAATCCAGTAGACTCGGCTATCTCCAACATGAGTGATATAGATTTCATGGGCGCAGGTGCGAGCCATGACCAGCGTAGTTCCCATCCGTTGCCGCTCGGAGCGGTTTTCGTTGTCATTTTGCTGGCTAATGACATCATTCGCCGCACAGGTAGCCGTTTCTAATTCCAGCGTTAAGGTCGAAGGATTCCAGTTATCTGGGTCGTTGGGGAGCGCTTCTGCCCGTTGTCGCAGCGTTTCAATCGCCAAACGAGAGGCGACCTCCCCGCCCTCGTGTCCCCCGATCCCGTCGCAGACAATGGCCAACGCACTCGCACCAGCGGGAGGTCTGACTAACTGCCCGCTCGGTGGATAGCAGGCGTCTTCGTTGTGGTTGCGACTCGGTCCAGCATCGGTCTGGGTAAACACATCATAACTACGCGATTGCGATCGCGCGCAGTCTTTGAGTGCTCGATCTAACAATTCCACTAACTGCTCTGAACTCCGGATTTGTCTTCCGGTCAACTGCCCGCAGAGTTGTTGGAAAAATCCAGCAATGACGGGTGATACCCCAGTAATGAGTTGCGACCACACCTGACCCAACTGTTGTAGTGTCAAGCTTTGGTTGCGATCGAGCTGCAACTCCAATAGTCGCACGACTGAGCCTTCTACTCTCAGTAGTGTGGGCGAGAGCAAGCTGGAAACGACGCCTTCACTACTGAACGGTTGCCAGAGATTGGCTAATTGCCACAGCCAGTTCAGCTGGCGCACAGCGGAAGCATCTTTCCAGGCACGGGTTAATTCTGGAAACAGTTGCCCGGATGCGTTGGCTGCCTCCTGAGTTGGCAGGAGTCCTCCCGTATAAATCGGGGCGTCTTCTAGAAGCCAGATTTCGGTTGGGTGGCGTTCATCGGGTGCACTCAGCTGTCCATAGACTTGGGGTAGGTGTAGCCCGTAGGGAGAAAGCCGAAGATAGGGGATGATGTTTTGAGGAAGGTCTTGGGGGGTATCAGGAGGCATCCCCGGTCGAGTATCTAGAACAACCGAAGAGTGAATCAGTTCATAGCGACCGGCGATTAGGTCTCCGGGTTTATAGGTCTCCATGCCCTCGCCAATCGCCCACAGGTAACGCCTCAACAGCGGTGTGCGACATTTCTGACAGAACTTGTTGCTCTGGGGATTAGGAGCCTGACAGCGAGTGTTAGGACAGTGGAGCGTTGCCGCAGGATTTTCCATGAAAATTCGTCGCTACGTTCACCTGTAACAATAGGGCTACAAGTCTCACGCGGGAAGGGTAGGAACAGTACTGCCCTTCTTGAGGTGGCTTGTGCAAGCGTATTGATTACAGATTGTAGCTCTTGAGTTAAGGAGAAGTGGATAAACCAATCGTTAATCTCCGATGCGAGAAATAGAATCGTCGGGAGATGGGCTAAGGTTGGGCTGGTTGCTCATGTACTCGATCATGAGTCGAGGCCAGAGTAGTAAAAAAAATGCCCACCACACTAAAATCGGAAGGGCGATCGCGATCGTGACCCAAAGCGTTTTGACGAGGAACCAACTCCCTGCAATAATCGCGGTTCCCGTCAGCAGGATCGACCAAGGTTGACACCACCACGGTTTATAACTCCACGGGTTTAATGGCTGTTGTGTAGACAAGATTCAACCAGTTATTGCTGTATAAAGATTATGCTGGGTACGGGAACGTACTGGGTTGAGAATTTAACACCCCTGGTTCTAGATTATAGACACAGTGTCTGGAAGAACCAAAACAGTTGTGCTTGAAAGTCATGGGTGCAATCTGCGCTACTGTACGCCGTCTTATCAGCGACCCTGCTCTAGCGATCGTCACTTATGCCCCAGCAAGATTTTGATTTCTCTCAAGACCCAACGTTTGCAGAACTCAACTCGCCTGCTAGCGTTGAGGTTAAGCAAGCGATCTCCGAACTCCAGCATTCCCAGGAACTGGGATATCAAGCGATCGCATTGGAGACTTGGGCGCTGGCTCAGACCATGGATGAATTTATTCCTGGCTTTTGGAGTCGCTTTTTAGAAAATCGCCATGAATCCCTTCAGCAATTTTTGCAGATTAAGAAACTTGAAAAATTCCGAGTGATCGAGCGGTAAACCTTCTAGATGAAGAGAAAGGGACTCTCTCCTATGTAGGGTGCCAACTAAAACGGATAGTGTTAACTCAATGTCGATCTACTCAGAATTGGCACTTTGCCATTGCCAATTCCCTGATAGCAAAAGTGTCAATTACACCTACAGAAAGAGGTGAACGCAGCTCCTTTTTTTTTAGTATCAACCTGAAGATATCAATCATTAATAAGGTTAGGAGTTTTAGGAAGATGCCAGAAGAAAAGATTGTTAAAAAGGCTGCCAATACTGAAAATAAAGCGGGTCATGTAACTCAAGACATCGGACTTTCTCCCGATAAGCCAGAAACACCCGACTCCAATGACGCTACCAACCCTGGCGATAGAATTGACCCAAATGCTCAAACTATTGAAGAAAAAGCTCGACAAGTAGCCGTCGATGCGCCCGACATCACGGGGGACCACATCAAGGTTCCCACCTACTTTGTAGTTGAAGAACCTGATGGGGAAGAAAAAGCCCTACACCACGTCAAGGATGCTGAAGAAATTTCTGATGTAATTCGCCAAGCACGGACTGACGAAGAAGGCAACCGTACTTGGTGGTAGAGACCGCTTCCAACCGCGCTTAGGGAGCCACTTGGGGTAATCCCATACTGTAGTTGAGAACGCGGCTGTCAAGGTTATAACTAATTTGACCGCTCTGCAAAAGCGATCGCATGTAGTGCTCTAAGTCAGAACCAATCCGACGAAGATTGTATTCTGTCAAATCCGACCCAGTGTAGGATTCAACGAGTTCGTCGAACTTGCGATACATCTTTTGCAGGGCGTCTTCATTCCAGATAAACTCGTTGTCTGGGTCAACATCGAGGGTTAGAACGTTATCACTTTCAACCAGTTCATTATTTTCGATTTGGGCCGTATAGATACGAATATGACGGGTGGTACACTTTAGCAGCATTAGAAAACTCCTACTTGCTTCTATACACACTACTAAGGTAATTGTAAGGTTATGTAAATACACGGGGACAATTTATGTGAAAACAGCAGGCAGCGGTTAGCGAAAAATCGTTTGACTCACCAAATAACTCCCCACCGCCAGCCATCATTGGCATAGCTTATCAAACTGATAGGGATGACCTTGGATAAGATTGAGCCATCTAGATAACGGTTGAACGAGTAGTCCAGTTGAGCATTGAAGCAACTGGGCTTTTCAGGTTGTACGTTAACCGACTAAAATGACATCACTCTCACAAATACTCTGGGTCTCAAAACTCCAGTGTTACCTTAAACCGAAAGCCCCACCAAGTGGAGATTGTCCAAAACACTGATACTCTAAGTTAAAAAAGTTAGCCATCGTTCCTGAATCCATGGCTCCAAGAACAATGCTCGATCCAATGGATGACATCGCCAGACAAGCTCACCAAGGTAGCGTTTCGGCGATTATTCAAACCCTGAATGAAAAGCTAGCAGATGCTGGTGTCAGAACCCGTGCTATTTTGGCAGACGGGGTTCTACAACTTTTGTGTGAAGCGGAAACGAAGGAAGAACTGAAGCAATCTGCACTGGTGGCGCAAATCCAGCAGATTCTCCAAGAGATTGCGCCACGCAACATTCGTCGGGTCAAGATCAACAGCCGAATTGTCAAAGAGCAGCAGTTGCTTTGGCTAGAAGAAATTAGCCGCGATCCCGAAAATCAACTGTTATGGTCTGAAACCATACTTCTGAATAAACCCAATATTTTCAAACGATTAGCCCAAAGCCTCAAACAGCCTGCAACTGTACCGAGCAAAAAGCCTCCCCTTCCCAAGAAACTTGCCCCTCGTAACATTCGTGGCAATCGCCCATTCGGACGTGGCACCATAAACGGGATAGGCATCAGCTTACTCCTGATTTTGATTGGCTGGTTGCTCAACAGTTGGTTCGGAGCAAAAATCAATATTCAGGTATCCAATCAAGCACAGAATTCACAAGCTGAGGCATCACCGAAGCAGACGGCGGCTCTGACACCTGATGCCTTTGCCGAAGCCGTTCGCTTAGCCGAACAAGCGTCTAGCGCTGGTCAAACCGTTCAAACGGCTGCTCAATGGTTAGATGTGGCGGCTAAGTGGGAGCGAGCCTCTGACTTAATGAGCCAGGTGAAGCCAGACGATCAACGCTACAAAACAGCTCAAAACCGTATGAAATTTTATCGCCAAAATAGCGAAGCCGCACAAAAGCAAGCTAGAAATACGCGTTCGTAAGGCAGAAGGCAAAGGGCAGTTCGCGCAGCGTTCTCCGCAGGAGTAGGCGGAAGGGAAAAGATTAACGGGTCTTGGTTTCAGTATGAGAGCGAGAGTCAAGAGTCGCCTTGGCGACTGCTATACCAGTTATCAGTGAGCAGTGACCAGTTTTTACGTACAGTTACACCCCGATTCTATAACTTCACTCATTGCGGTTATGGAGTTTCAAGCATTTACCGTACAGCAGAGAAATCTTCCATATGCAGCGCGATTTCCTGCTTGGCAATAATATTTCTCATGTGCTTTTTGACCGTGTTCAGGGAGATGAACAATTTAGCCGCAATCTGTTTATACGAGTAGTTGGCTCGACGCAATAACCACACATCAGCTTCACGACGAGTTAATCCGTATTTATGTATCTCAAGACTAGCTAAGCTTTGCACGGATTGGCGTTGGTCTTCTAGCATCACTAAGATGTAGGGACGTTCAGATGGTTCTAACTGAAACCATCGAGTCCGAATTCGCAACGTCGTTGACTGACTATCAGTAATCATTGACTCCATAATTAAGAAGCGATCGGGATAGGTCTTTTTGCTGTCAATCAGCGCTTGGCAAGCCCGCCAGATATCTAGCGGGACTAACTTAGGTTGTGAGTGATTTTTAGTCAATCGGTGACAAAGCTGGCGAGCATAGTGATTAGCATGAATTATCTCTCCGTTCTCGGTTAGAACTAAGATGCCATCGACGAAGCCTTCAAGTACCCCTTGCAAAAAAATCTCGTCTAACTGTCTTTGTTGAGTATTTGGTCTTTCTTGGGTTTTTGTGGAAGTAGTCATCCTGTAAACCTAGAATTAAAGATGTAAAGTGGATGAAGCACGAATCTGTTAACTATATACGGGCGAAGATTACGAGCTTATGCAATTGGCAGGAGCCGTGCAAAAATTAGGTTGCCATTTGAGATTGGTACTTGTGGGTTTTGAGTCCCTAGTGCAGGAAGGCAGAAGGCAGAAGGCAGGAGGCAGGAGGCAAGCAAGCTTGTATAATCAGCTTTTTAACCTTTTTTACCTGGATAGTTATTTCTGCCGCGCTGTACTAGGGAGTAACGGCTAAGGACTAATGACTAGTGACAACGAACCAGTGAGTGTTCATGGAAGACTTGTTCGAGCCGACTCCCGCTCAAGCTCTTAGTGTGAACCGCCTTGCTTCTTAGTTCCTCCAAAAGGCCACCACGAGGGCCAATTGAATGACCGAGCTTCTTGTTGTGGAGGTGATGCCGTTAATCGTCTCTCAGATTGTGCTAGTGATGCCTGCTGATTTTTTTTGGGAAGTTTAGCGTCTTCAGGATTATCTAAATCAGTTTCTAAGTCTTCTGTAGCAGCTGACGCAGTCCCAATACTAATGCTTGCCAGCATAATGCTAATGCTTGCTAGCATAGCGATGAAGGCTAAAGAATGTTCCCAACTCACTTCATGCATGATAGATTGCCTCCTGAGCATTAATAGAACAAACGTTTAAAACCTGACTGATGAGGAACACGAAAGGCTTGAAGCTGCTATTTACGCAGTCTTCAAATACCGTCGATTGAAGAACACTATTCACAAGTAGTGTTTGCCAGAGAACACCATTCAACTGTTTTGCTGGAGTGTTGGCGAGCATATGCCTCGCTATCAACCGAGGTAAGCCTTCAAAATTTACTTGAAGTATGCTTACTCCGATACATAGGTATGAGTGTTTTGAGGTTATGCAGTTCTACTGCCACTTGATACGAAAACGTTTGGATGACACCCAGATGCGATCGCTATCCCACAACTTCTATCTTGCAGCTGTCTCAATCATCCTAGGATGGTACTGCCAGTTAGGACTTGAACGCATGATTTTATCGTTGGTTGGTAGTACCCACCCTACATCCGAAAGATGGTTGAACGTGGTGCAGGATTTGAGACAACCAACTCCTGAAAGGCTGGTAGAGTACCCTTAATATTAGTTTGAGTAGATTGCACTCAAAGAAACTGTCCCAGATTTCGTTGCCTCGGTTCGCGTTTAGTGCGTCAAGTTACGCTAGCATCAACAACTCTATCAATCGTAAAGAATCCCCGATGCAAGGGATTCGGCGTCAGCTTAGTTATGAAGTCTCCTGCCAAAGCTAGAGAAAGGCTACAGTGTCAGTCAATCAAGCAAGTACTTTTTGTGAAGTCATGATAGTACAAAATACACCTCGCTAGGTCTACCCCTTAATATTTCTTTCGGAAAATGGAAAGAACAGAAGTCCAAAACATAACGGACGGTAAGAACCAGGGAATTGACACTGAAGCTGAAATATAAACTTGTAATCCCATTAATCCGTAAACCGTAGTTGCACCTACTAATTTGAAGACTTGTTGATTTCTTTTTGAGTTTTGCTCTTGTAGCAGCTTCCTAGTTACGCACTTACCCAAAACAGCGGCAACGCCAATGACCCAAAAATCCGGAATTAATCCAATCCGATGCGACGAGAGTAACTGGTAAACCATATAAGCATGAGTTTCACCGCCTGTAAAGATATCGACACAACCGGATGTTTGGCGTTCTCGGCTATGGCTGGACTGACACCACTGCTTCCAATAATGAATGGCTGGCGGCATGGGAAAATTATCCTCAGCCTTGCTGTATCTCCCCGTTGCAATAATGACAACTTGCTGCTGAAGGTTGTCTTGCTTGGATAAAGGATGACTC
>DATNPC010000990.1:0-3227 GCA_036703375.1 Allocoleopsis sp. | reverse complement strand
AACAGTGAAGGCTTGGATGGAGAACCTGTCTGTCGGTTGGGATTGCCGAGTGTCATTCCTTTTAGTTTTCATGGCAAGTGGAAACCAGCCAACTAATAGGGAGTAGTAAGCTGTCGCGCATTTAACTTGCAAGCCAGTCAGTATCTTTGTTGAACTGAATCAATAGACATCTCCAAGAATTAGTCTGAAAGCCTTGTTCTACTTGAGCCAAAGTTGAATTTCTGGAGAGGTCTAATACTTTCTACCAAACGCAATTGCTTTCGTCATAACAAAAGAGCCGATCGCAAACAACAAGTTGAGATGTCGATGTTACGGATATTTTATTGGCGATCGCGCGTCAGGTTACAGAAAGCCTGCTGAATCAATATGCCCAGGAGACTCTACGCGAAGTCCAACGTTCTCTTGGCTATGATTCATGAAGAAAGCACTGTCGTCCTTATTGAAGATTTCTTCCTTGCACATACACCGTCGAAACAGGTTTCATCATCTTCCGTTCCACTTTGATGTCTTTAAATCCTGCCGTTTCCAGATAGTGTGCGAACCTTTCTCCTGATTTCGTCACATCATTTTCTGTAGCGCCAGGAATTCTAGGCTGATGAACGAGGGCTATGATTCCTCCTATGCACAACTGTTCTCTTAGCCGTCTTAGGACGTCAGTCTTGTTCTCCCAGAACTGAAAGTTATTAACAGCCAGAATCTTGTCAAATGAGCCGTCGAAGGAGGGCAATTGCGATACCGAAGTGAGCACCAGCCGCACTCTTCCAGCCGAAATGGCGTGTTGATTTCTTTTCGAGGCTTGCCTAAACATCACTTTAGAATGATCGATACCCCAAATAACACCGTGGAGCACAATTGCACTCATCTTTTGGATTGTTACTCCAGGCCCGAAACCGATTTCCAAGACGCGGTCGGAGGGTTGCAGGTTCAGCAGAGAAATTGCCCACTCATTGCGTTCAAGATTTGATGGCCTATGCGCCATGATGAAGCCAGCGATATTCCCAAAAAATCCTGTAGGACGGGCGAATTGTGCTACAACTTTCTCTACAAAACTCATAAGAGATCCTCCCTGACCGTCCTAAAGCTTATCCTCTTATGCAGCAGCCTCGCCAACACTTGATTAAATTGGAGGCTGCTAGAGGCAGCTCAGGTAAAACTCACCTGTGTTTGGAAGCATAACTTTGCCGCATCAAACTGGAAGGATAATATTGCCGCTACGACAATACTATCCTTCCACTGACATTAATTGTTGTACGACCTCTGAACTACTCTTGACCTTTCACCTCTGGATTTTCCATTGTGATGGTAGTCATTCTCAGATACGTTGTTGTGCGCTGCTTGCGAACAATGTCAGCGACAACACGCTCCACCTGTTCCACTGATAACTCTAGCGCCTGGGCGATTTCCTCGTTGGGAACACCCTGTTCGTAGCCAAACCAAATTGTGTCCAAAATATCGAAGGGCAGGCGGAAGAAGAATTCCTCTTGCGAACTGCCACCCGGATAGGTATCGGACGTGGGCGTGCGTTTCTGGATTTCTTCAGGTACACCCAGGTGACGAGCGAGTTGGTACACCTGTGTCTTGAACAAATGTCCGATGGGGCTAACATCGATACCTCCATCCCCATGCTTGACAAAAAAGCCCAATAGGTGCTCGTTTTTATTGGGTGTACCGATGACCGCATAGTTGCGTAATTCGGCATGGTAGTAGAGCATCGCCATGCGCGATCGCTGCTTGAAATTTGAGGCGGCTACGATCTGGTAGTACTCGCGGGGTGGCAGGCGTTTGGTGAACTCCTCGCCTTCGGGGTTAGTCACCGTCAAGGAAAAGATGTTGAGCGTTTCCTTTTCCAACAGGTTACCCGGTAACGCAATCTTCGCCTTCCAGCCCGATCCAAACTCAGGGAAGAGACGGGCAATGGCTTCGTTGCGTCGGCGGTAACAGCCAAAACCCTCTAAGGCTCCAGAAATATCTTCGGTGAGTGTCGCCACTCCGTAGTGGTCTGCGACTAATTGCGCCAGCGTAGCACTATCTGGGCTGGATTCACCTTCCGGCAGGAGCAAGGCCGTGACACGCTCTGGCCCAAAGGCTTTGGCACACAGCGCCAGCACTACGGATGAGTCAATGCCGCCACTGATGCCCAATACCGCTCCCTGTCGGTGCAGAGTCTGATGGACGCTCTCGCGCAAAGTCTCGACAATCCGATCGGTTTCTTTGGCGACATCCAGGTCAAGTGCGTGCCTATTGAAGCGAATCGAATCCGCTTGGACTAAATGGGTCATTGATGAATCTCCTAAAATTTACGATGAAGCGATCGCGTCAGTGCTGCTGACTGGAAAATAAGGCAGAGGGCAGAGGGCACTTATGAATAAGACTTTTCATGCGTTCTTAGTGTACGCGGTTCATGAGTGTCGGCTGAACAGCAGTTCGCTTATGGTTTAATGCCTTCTAAATTGCGATCGACAACCTTGACGCGGTCTGAGGACGTGAGGGTAGACAGCCGAGGTTTAAAGTCTTTGACAAACTGTTGATACACCAACTGCGTGGACAATACTCCCGCGACGGCCATATCATCCACTTCACCCAACTGCGCTCCGCTTTGGGCTTTGCGTACCAGTTGAGCGATGGCTAATGGGTTAAACAGTCCGGATTCGCGGACAGCCTCTTCGGAAAGCAACTCCAAGACATAGTCGGGCGTATCTTGGTGGAAGAAACTACGATGGATTGGTGCGCGGTAGGGGCGCTTGCGGCGCTGCCAAATATCGGCTGGGAGCAATTTGCTCGCCAACTGTCGGAGTAGCCATTTCTCGTTTAACCCGCGCAGTTTTAGCCTGGAGGGCAGGCGATTGCAAAACTCCACGACGCGATAGTCGAGGAATGGGAAACGCCCTTCTACTGAATTTGCCATTGCCACCCGATCGCCCTGCGATGATAGTAAATAGGGCGACATGAAGGTAACGATTTCCAGATATTGCGCCTGAGCTAACGACGACCAGTTCTTGAAGTTTTTGGGAAGAGGAACGAGTTGCTCCGCCCATTGGGGAACCGGGATGTCTGGTTGTTCGAGCAGCAAACGCTGCAAGCGAGCGGTGTTCGACCAACGCAGGATGTGCGAGTAGAAGGGTGAGGCTGTATCCGTGAGGTTCTTTTTGAAGAACGCTGTGAGGAATGCTTCGCTGCTGCTACCCAAGCGAGAAATCTCCGGATACAATCGCTTCAATAATAAGGGT
>DATNPC010000989.1:0-4474 GCA_036703375.1 Allocoleopsis sp. | reverse complement strand
TTAATCCTCGTCTGCCTCAGGCGCTTAACAACATTGCCGTGATTTATCACTACCAAGGAGACAGAGAGAAAGAATCGGGGAACGACGAAGCGGCTGAAGCCTTGTACAATAGGGCGGCTGAATACTGGAAACAAGCAATTCGCCTTGCCCCCAACAACTACATTGAGGCGCAAAATTGGCTCAAAACCACGGGGCGATCGGCAATGGATGTCTACTTCTAAATTCAGTTAATAGTTCGTGTTCTCTAATTGTTTGATAACGACGAGTGACGATTGATTATCACGACTCATTACTAATCACTAACTATGTCCATAATTGACCGCGATCAAGTCCGCAAAGTAGCTAATCTCGCTCGTCTGGAATTAACAGATGAGGAAGAGGAGCAAATGACAACTCAGCTCAGTGGCATTTTGGAGTATTTTCAACAGCTGAGCGAACTGGATACCACTGATGTCCCACCAACTACACGAGCGATTGATGTCAGTAACGTGACAAGAGCTGATGCATTGCAACCATACCCCGATCGCGAAGCTATCTTGAGTGAGGCTCCAGATCAAGACGGCGACTTTTTTAAAGTGCCACAAATTCTCCAGACGGAAGAATAGAAGTTGGGGCGTATAGCCATACGCCCACAGAGGATTGATTTCAAAGGTGCCGTCGCGATAGTGATACAGAGTAATGTTGCAGAAGGCAGCCAGCAGCCGCTCAGCCGTAGGGCGGCGAGCTGTACTTAGACCATATCTCCTCCACAGGTTTGGGACTTCTGTTATCTGAACATGACCAATGGAACCAGCAAATGGGTTGGAAAAACTTGCTGAACAACTTACGTTTAGTTATCCAACCCTTGGTCATTTTTAATCTCATGAAATCCTGGTTAAACATCTTTCCTGTGCCTCAGCTACATACAGGCTTAAATCGATTAATTGCCTTTATGAATCGGTTTCCTGGAGCTATTCCTCCACCTAGTACTTACACCGATTTCCACTTTTCCTCTGCCTAGAGTGACAAAAGCCTCTCACGATCGCGATCGCTCGTTATGGTAAGAAGAAACATTAGCTGTTTCTTAGAAGAGCGATAAGCCGATAGTTCCAAACTCTTCTCCCAAATCAGCAAAGTGCGATCGCATTCGGCAGCACTTCTCGCCTGAGAGATTACGTTCGTAGTCGGCACTTCAGTGCCAAAAGCAGAAGCGAAGACAGCGCTTACTACAAACTCTTAAGTCTGTGCCATTCGTTCTAGCTTAATTTGACGTCGCACTCAATGCCTCAAATTGCTGCCAGCAAAGATACAGCGCACGCGGCACATGAAAGCAGCCTTTCCATTTACCCCCTTTGAGGTTCAGCAGCACTTCACCACGACGATTGAGGTAGCCAAACCATTCCCCATATTCTCGATCGGCAAAGTGCGGCCAGGCGTAATCGTGCATCTTTTGGTACCACTCCCAACACGCTTGGCGTCCCGTCAAGCGATAGCCCATGGCCAGTGCTACCAGTGACTCTAAATGCACCCACCACAGTTTTTGATCCCATTCCAATTGCTGTGGAGGATGACCCTCTGCATCCATGAAGTAATACAACCCACCGTACTCCTCATCCCAAGCAAAATTGAGGATATTCAGCATGATATCTACAGCTTGGTTCATGGTTTTGGTATCGTTTCGGCGATGGGCAATATCCATAATGAACCACATCGCTTCAATGCCATGACCGGGGTTAATCAGTCGTCCGTCAAAACTGTCAATGTGCGAACCATCAGGGGCAACATTTTCGTACATCAGTCCCCGTTCTTGGTCGAGAAAATCGGTCATGACTTCCCCTACCGTTGCATCCAGGATTTGCTCAAGCTTGTCATTGGGCAACAGCCAGTCCATCTCTAGTGAGAGGTTGGCTAAAATCATTGGCACGGCTAATGCTTTCATCGGGCGCGTGCCGGGATACGCCTTGTTGTAGTTACCTTTGGGGTTTTCTTTGCGGCACAAAACGTTGTTGTAGGCTTGCAGTGCCACATCCTTCGCCCAAGCTTCACCGGAAGCAAGTGCATACTTGCTAAACGCCATAGCCGCGAAGCAATCGGAAAAGATGTTGTAGGGCTGCACTAGAGGGTTGCCTTCACGGGTGAGTGAAAAATACCAGTTGCCGTCAGCATCTCGTCCGTGTTGGGCCAGAAAATTAGCACCGTTTTCAGCTATTTTGATCCAGTCTTGGCGTTTTTCTAGTTGGTTGTACAGCATGGAGAATATCCACACCTGACGATTTTGCAACCAGATAAACTTGTCAGTGTCGTAGACTTTGCCTTCTCGATCTAGGCAGGTGAAGTAGCCGCCATGCTGCCAGTCAAGCGAGTGCTTTTCCCAAAAGGGAATGACATCGTTGAGGAGGGCGTTTTTATACAGTTCAGCCAGTGCTTTAAAGTTGTACTCCATAAACGCTCCCCAATTTTTGCACCCAAAATAGTAGCATCAATTATCGCCTTGATTCTTGTTTGCGATCGCGAAGCGGAGCCGTCAGACATAACAGCAAAGTGCAGATCGGCTTTTCTGCTTTTTAGCTGCTGGAAAACTCAGACAATACCATATGTCTGTAGCACGGGAGAAACACTATCTTCCAGGAGCTGTTTCATATAAACACTTATTTCATGGGGAAATACTTGGAATTCTTCACTTGTACTTGGTGCAAAACGAACCCCATGTTCATGCACTAATCTCTGTGCTGCTATCTGACACTGATTAAGATATGCTCGCGCTAGCCTGCGCCCAGGACACCATACTTCATACTTAGCTGGAACGATTTTCCCTGAGTCATCTTTGCGATAGCAATCATGAATATCGACGAAGGCTAAAGTGTTAGGTTGCGACACTTTGGTATTGGTTAAAACTCCATCAAGCAGGCGTGCTCCATAAATTCGCATTAAGTCACGAAATCCTTCACCTCCTGCCACACGAAAAATAGCATCCAAAATCGCAGAATCTTCCGGTTTGGCTTCCAGGTATTCGTTTAGCAATTCTTCCGTGCTTTTTAACATCGCTAGGATGAAGTAAGGTGACGTGCTTTGAACATAATTGTGAGTCACTCTATCGGCAAATGAGCGATTGGTATGTTTGCCGACAATAAAACCTGTTAATGATGTTAGGGATTCATTAATATACTGCTCTTGCTCCTCAGTAAATGAAGATTCTACAGTACATGTTTTAGCACCAGCTAAGAATGCATAGGCTCTTATACCAAATTTACGAACGTACATAGAAGTAACGCCTATTCGTTCGTATCCTCCTCGTTCAATGGCTACACTATTAAATCTCTGGCGAATGTCTTGAAAGAGAGTGTGAGTGTACTGGAGCCGCGCGTGAATAGCTTCTTGAGAATTATTATCTGTCATATCGTTTAAGGTTTTACCTCAATTTGATGGATGCTGTGTTACAAAATTGACTAGCGACTAAATTGGAATGATTAGATTTTATCCAATCACGCCACAAATCATAGATTCGTTTTCTGATATAGCGATCGCACTAGTACCTACGCGCAAATACACCTGCCTACGCGATCGCTTCATTACTCCATCAGTAGTTCCATTAATTCAGAATGAAACGCTGATTCTCAATAGTGTAGTCGGCGGCTTCGAGATTGGCGATTGCTTGCACAATTGATTGGGAGTGAGGAAAATGTTTGGATGGAATATGAGGGGATAGGACAGGGAATTACCAAAGGTTTAGTCGCCACAGGTCTCCTGCTAGAGCGAGTTGTTCTGATCTTTCTCTCTCAAGAGCAAAGTACTGCAACTGTCTAAACTTAAACTATGACGAGCTAGCGATCGCTCAGTGTTCGTTGAGTTAGGCATTCATCTATTGGATTTAATTTTTATGGCTCTCCAGGAGTTATAGTGATAAGCGAAGTGCTTAATCTTCGTCCCTCTTACAGCATTCCTTGCCATATCAATCACGGGTTGCGCTAATATCGGCATTGAAGAAAATGATGAACAACTACAGATTGACATTTAGATCCGTTAATTCTGTAATGTCATTGTTAAAAATTCATAAAATTTTATTGAAAATTTTATGAAAAAATTCCTGAACCTGTCATCTTTAATGGATTAATGATTGAAGCCTACCTTAATTTTCCAATTTATATAATACTAAAAATAGTTTTGATAACTCTCCAAAATTTAGAACAGTTCTAATACGAAGATGCCTCGATTAGTCGCGAGTCGCGGTGAGCTTAAACGTGAAGTTCTTGTCTCAAACTCGTTGCGATTCCCTTAAAAACTTGACAGCCTATGAAGATTCTGATGCTCTCTTCCACTTTCCCGTATCCACCAACACGGGGCGGAACTCAGGTGAGGACGTTTAATTTACTCAAGTATTTAACCGAACACCATGAGATTGCGCTGATTACCCAACAATCTGAAGATGTTACAAATACACAAGTGGAACAATTGCAGCATTGGGTCAAGGAACTTGTTGTTTTCCCTCAACCTCAGC
>DATNPC010000988.1:0-9576 GCA_036703375.1 Allocoleopsis sp. | reverse complement strand
AGCAACAAAGCTTACCCTACGAGCAAAGCGTCATTGCTCTACGAAACTCTCGGCGATTGTTGCGATTAGTCAATCAGCTGTTGGATTTACAACGGCTCGATGCCGGACGCATGCAAGCGAGCTTCCGTCCTTGTAACTTGGTCGAATTTGCCAGCCAAATTGTGGAGGTGTTTCGACCTTACTGCGAGAGAAAGCACATCAAGATCTCGACCCAGCTCACATCTTGCCCTCTGGTTTATTTGGATTTAGAAAAATTTGACAAGGTGCTTTACAACCTGCTGTCTAATGCCATGAAATTTACCAGTGCGGGTGGAAGTATTACCGTGTCAGTAGAACCGGCAGGCGATCACGTCCAACTGATGGTGATTGATACCGGCATTGGCATTCGTAAAGAACAAATCCCTCATTTATTTGAACGCTTCCGACAAGCCGAAGGGTCGGTTAACCGGAGTTATGAAGGAAGTGGTCTGGGGTTGGCATTGGTCAAAGAACTGGTAGAACTCCATGGCGGTCAAATTTCGGTGGAGTCGGTTTACTCAGAAGGAACGACCTTCACGCTTTGGCTGCAAACCGGAACCGCTCACTTGCCTCTAGAGCAGGTGCTGGAAGTCCCTACCGAAATTCAGTACAGCCGCGCTTCAGTAGAATTAGCTGACTTGGACATGGAGTTTCCCTTATCAGAAGATGGGGAAACTCGGAGTATGCCAGAGGTGGAGAAAGGACAAGAATTTATACCCTCATCACCTCTGTCGATCGCTTCTTCTGCTGCATCTCAAGTGCAGACTCCTCATACCCCAGCTCAGATCTTGGTGGTGGACGATAACCCCGATTTACGAGCTTATGTATCTCGCATTCTCAAGCAAGAGGGTTATCGAGTTTTGACGGCTCACAATGGGGATGAAGGATTCTGTACTGTCCAACAAACTCGTCCTCAACTTATTGTGACGGACTTGATGATGCCTGTGGTATCAGGTCTAGACCTGATTCGCCTGATTCGCAATTCCGAAGAACTCAAAGGAATACCGATCGTTCTACTGACAGCGAAAGCGGATGAAGCAACTCGCATTGAGGGGACCGAACAGGGAGCGGATGCTTATCTCTCCAAACCCTTTAACGATCGCGAATTGTTAGCAGAAGTTCGGAACCTGTTAGCACTCAAAGCCAACGAGCGACGAGTGATCGAGTTGAATGATTACTTGACTAAGTCCGTGTTGCGGCGATTTTTGCCACCGGCGATGGTGGAGAAGGCAGCGAAACGGGAGTTAGTTCTAGATTTGAGTCCAGAACCTCGCCTGATTACAACCCTGTTTAGTGATATTGTTGGCTTTACTCAATTAGCGAACACGTTGCGATCGCGTCGAGTCGCAGAACTCCTGAATGAGTATCTCGCCACCATGACTCATGCCGTATTTGATAACGGCGGTACAGTTGATAAGTTTATGGGTGACGGAATTTTAGCCATTTTTGGCGCTCCTGAGGAACTGAACCCCCAAGAGCAAGCACGGCAAGCTGTTGCGACAGCGCGACAAATGCTGCAAGCTCTGCATAAACTCAACCAACGCTGGCAAGAACAAGGCATTGTGGGAGGAAAAGGCCCACCCCCCGTGCAATTTCGCTGTGGCATTCACCAGGGAACTGCGGTTGTCGGCATGTTTGGCGGTGAGGAACGAGCGGACTATACTGCGATCGGTCCTTCTGTTAACATTGCATCGCGTCTACAAGAAGCGGCTGAACCCAACTCGATTCTTGTCTCAGCGATTGTTGCTGAGTGGCTAGACGACGATCAGATTACCAAAGTCAGTCCCTTAAAGCTCAAAGGTGTTGACGAGACAGTTCTCACCTTTTCAGTTAATCCAAAAGTGAGTGACGAGTCCAGTTGATAACTCTAAAATTCATAGTTTTACTACTTTGTCAATTGATTCGGCTGAACCGTTGCTCTAGTTCCGTTCCACCTGCAAAATTCGTTACACTCAACCCTATCTAGCTGGGAGCTAATTTAGCTCGACGAGCGTCTACACCAGAAAGCTGAAATTTGCCTAATTGCTTAAGCTATGAATATTTCACAGTGGTTCCGAGTCGCTGTTTTAACAACAGCTTCCTTCGTTAGTTTTAGTGCTTGGAGTCCGACAACCGCTGCTACGTTTGACAATATAGAAGTGAGCGCCGATAAGTTTGTGGCTGTAGCTGCTCCTTATGGCGACAACAAGTACCAACTGCTGATTGTCGAACAAGTTTCCAGCAAACGACCTTGCTGGAGTGAAAGCGGTAGCAACCCCGTCCAGGTGGAACCTCTGCTGCTGAACTTTAACTTCACTGGCATTTGCGATCGCAAAACCGACAGCAATGGCTATTCCATTCGCATGAACGGTCAAGACCTCGGTTTAGACTACCTCATCAGAGTTGTTGAGCGGAATGGAGAACTCGTCCTGGTTGGAACACCTCGTGTCAACCGTCAAGCTCCAGAAATTGAAATTGGCAGCACCAAAGGTCATGGCAGTGGTTTTGAGAAAATTTTCCTCAACCCAGGTTGGCGGTTTACGAGAAGAGTTTACCAAGGAAAACCATTAGGTCATATCTATCTCACTAGTGATTCAGACGCTCCAGTGGCATCAGGGTCAAATACCACCCCTCAACCTTTACCTCCAAGTTCTCAACCTTCACTGTCTAACCCTCAACCTTTACCTCCAAGCTCTTCACCTTCACTGTCTAGCCCCCAACCCTTACCACCAGCCCCAACTCCCCAGAGGGAATTAATTTTTACTAAACCTGATGCTGGTTCAGCCGCTCCCTCCGTTCCAACACCTACCCCTAGCTCTCCCACCCAGCCATCTGGCTCGTCATCGACTCCGGATCGTCAAATTCCTGTGTTTGTGGTACCAACAAACTAAGGTGCTTGCTGCTTGCTCTAGCACGTAAGCAGAAGCTGGATACTTGCGGCAGCATGCCCTCTTGCGGCTTGAGCTATTCCTACAGAGGGCGATTTCTATCATCTCCAAACCCTCCCCTGTTTGCTATCAACTTCAGTAATAGAGCCAGTAGCAACGCCGTTCCGATTCCCCAAGCACCATTAACCAGCAAACCCGTTAGCATGCTTGCAGGCTGGAAGCCTCCTGCAATTGGCTGGTTCTTAAGCGGTGCAACGACAAACCAAGCGACTAGTGTGGGCGCTATCGCACCAAAAATTAGCGCAGTTACCCAGTAACGAGTGTCTTGCCGGAAGCGAGAAACAATTGCGGCAAATACAATTCCCCAAATTCCACCCCAGAACGCTGAGGACCAAATTTGGGGAATTCCCAAGGGTGGTGTCGGTGTCGTAGGAAAAGGAGCGCGTGGTGTAAGATTTACCGCATGCAGTAGCGCTAGCATACCTTGATGGAAAATCAAAACTGCAAAAAAGCCTGCCGCAAATGCTAGGAGAAATCGAGACAAAGTAGAATTCTGACCCATACAAACACTCTTAGAGCCACATTACTAACAACTAACAACTACCTAAAACGCCTCTGTTCGCTGCGGTACCGTATCCATTCACCGATCGCAGCAACACCTCCAGATGCCAGCATGAGCAGGACGCTCAACGCATTGATATCCGGTTTAACACCTGTGCGGATGCGGCTAAAGATTTCCATCGGGAGAGTAGTTGCGCCCGTACCTGCCGTGAAGCTGGCAATCAGAAAGTCGTCCATACTAAGAACGAAGGATAAGAGACACCCGGCGATAATCGCAGGCATCAATTCCGGCAGCAAAACTTGAATAAAAGCTTGAAATGGGGTTGCTCCTAAATCGAGTGCCGCTTCTTCTAGATGAGGATCGAGACTGCCAATGCGGGAGGAAACAACGATCGCAACATACGCTAAACAAAATACTACATGCGCGGCAACCACCGTCCACAAACTCAGGGGTACAGCTATGACTGATAAAAAGACAAGAGTAGCTACCGCGATCGCAATATCAGGGATAATCAACGGCAAGTAAGAAATACCTCGATACAACGTTTTTCCTGGAAATCGGTAACGAGCTAAACCCACTGCCATTAACGTCCCCAATACGGCCGAAATGCCAACCGCCACCAAAGCTACGGTCAAACTATGTTGCAGAGAGCGGAGAATACGCGTATCGCCCATGAGCTTGGTATACCACTTGAGCGTAAATCCCTCCCAACCAGCGCTATAGGCGGAATCATTAAAGCTGTAAACCGTTAGCACCAGGATTGGCAGATACATATAAAAAAACATCACCAGGGAGAAAATACTCTGCCAAGAAAAACTGGGCTTTGATTTAGATTTGAGCATGTCGGCGGGAATCTCCTCCTCCTGCTGATGCGAGAGTGTGTCTGTCATTATGTCCTACCTATTGCCTGTATGCGATCGCGTGCTGCGTAGCAGGGCATAGCCGATTGTCAGGTCTGTTGGTGGCTGTGCTTGCTTTATAATTTACCGGATATCCGAACGCAGCTGAGTAATGAAGTGCGATCGCGCCATGCTTTTTGCGAACGAGAGTTGTTTGCGATCGCTTCCCCTGTGATGATAGGATGACGCACCGAACAAAGAACAAAACAGAACGCGATCGCAATTAGTTCTTATCGCAACTGCAAAGTCCCAAAAATTTCCCGATTTGCCAAGCTGGAAATCCGAATAGAATAGCCTTCTTTGACAGGTTGAGCGGGCGTCCACTCATAAACGCCATTGTTCTTGGTATGAGAGATAACTTGGATTCGTTGGCTCCCTTCATACAACTCGATCGCTACATCACTATCGAAATTACTCCTCCACAAGATGAGATAAGGCTTACCGACTTCAAGATGCAACGAACCGGCTGGCTGGCTGACTTGAATGAGCGGCAAAACAGGTTTCTTCCCTCTAATGCGAAATCCCAAATAATGTGGAAGCTTACGGAAGGTAGGACTATCTCCTTGATTAGGAGGGTGAGGCAATATCAGATTTCCCTTTTGGGAATTGAATAGGTAAGTCGAACTGCCACCGTCCAGCGTCATGATATCGCCCTTGACACCAAGTTGACGTAATAAATCAGCGGCTTGGTCTAGTGTTGTTCTATTGGCTGTCACAATTAACAGCAACTCATCCCCTTTAACACCATCCCAGTCCAGCGTACCGACAACTTGGTACCGATTCGCTTGATTTTTAAACAATACTTTCGCCGGATGGTCGCTGTACTGATAACTGACAACGGCATTTTGAACATTACTTTGGTTGAGAGGCGCACCAGTACTTGGATCGTAATTAGTAATGTACGCGCCTTTATCGTCCCAAACTAAAGCTTTCAGATGAATATTCCTATAAAATTCATCAGCGGGTTGGCGAACAGGACCGTAAGGACTATGTCCACCAGTCAGGACTACACCATTGAATTTTATGGGAAAGGATAACTGCGAGCTGGATTTATATTGATCGAAAAAGGAGCAGTTAATCAGAGAAAAAACAGCATTCCCATAAAGTTGCTTGTATTCATCAGTCACCTCATTAAACAACTTCATCTTAAAGAAAGGACTGTAATAGCCACCTTCCCTTTTATAGTACTTACCATCACCCAGAGTCATATTATTGACCTCTCCAGGTAGCTGGTCTATTTGGACTTTTTGTAAGTTAATAACTTGTAGATAAGCTTCATTCCCATCAGATATAGCTCGTCTATATAAAAGAGCACCTTCTCTACGATCAAGCAGTTGATAAGATGAGGGTGGAGTGAAGGTGTGAGCAATCCTTGGACTACTGCTCAGACTCAGAAAAAAAGAATATAAGATAGTCGGAAGATGAAGTGGAGGCATAAAATCAAAACTTTCGACTTTCCCGTACCTGTGGTGCAAACCCAGGTTACAGGGGAATTGGAAATGGCAAATTGAGAACTTTTAGGCTGACAATCCTTTGGGCGAAATTATCCGTATCATCCGTTTTAGTTGTCGCACTCAGCTGAATGACACTGACATAAGAATTCTTATACCTCACCAATCGAACCTTGTGCAGGGGGTCTCTTGCTAGGCACTCCGTCCCCCAGTGGGGGGATTGGGGGGCAACCCCCCAATCTGGGTTTTTCCCAAGAATGTCTAGAGCGCTCGCCAATCCTTCGGTGATTGATAGTAAACTTTAGATCCGCGATCGGGGACAAAATGACAAGCCCAGTAAGAACGGACAAAACTCTTCCAAATTGGCTCGTTTGATTGGCGGTAATAATCGCCCAGCACTGGCTTAATCGCCTCCGTCGCCGTTTTCAAGTGATAGTGCGGCATATTCAAGAAGATGTGATGGGCGACATGGGTACCAATGTCATGATGAATAGGATTAATAAATCCGTAATCGCGATCGATCGTGGATAAAGCCCCTTTCAGGAAATACCAATCATCCCCGCGATACCAGGGAATATCAGGTTCCGTGTGGTGAAGGAAGGTCACTAAATCCAACCACATCACGAAAATGACATAGGGAACCACGTAGTACTTCACTAAAAACAGCCAACCAAACTGATAAGTTAGCCAGCCTAAAAAGCCGACCATCAGCACCCAGAGTATAGAACTGGTCAACACATCCCATTTTTCTGAGGGACGGAACAGCGGGCTATTCGGCAAAAAGTGAGAACCTGCTCGGCCGGGCGAACGCCGGAATAGATAGATGGGGTAGGCGAGCAAGGGTAGATAAAAGCGGAATAGCTTTTCATACCAGGGCATTTGCTCGTACTTAGTTTGGGTTACTGGATACCAGCTTTCATCCGTCTCGATATTACCCGTGTTGGCATGATGGGTTCTGTGACTGATACGCCAACCGTGGTAAGGCACAAGAATGGGAATATGGGACAGATGGCCGATAACGTTGTTCAGCCATTTGGACTTAGAGAAGGAGCCATGTCCGCAGTCGTGTCCTACTACAAACAACGCCCAGAACATGGTTCCTTGCATTAACCAGAAAACTGGGAAAAAGAACCAGGAATCCAGGAAATACGCGATCGCATACAGACCCGCAATAATTGAAATATCCAGAAAGAAATAACTCAGAGATTTCCAGACAGAGGGTTCAAAACAGTGGGCAGGAATAGCTGCCTTGAGATCTTGAAGGGTAAAGGGTAGCTCTGTGGTACGACTGGACGAGACTGAAACCGTTGCCTGATTGAGATCTGTCTTTGATTGCACAAACTTTCCGATTTGACATGACTTTTGAACCCGCCTTCCAACTTTTACGGGTCACACCTAGCTCTTGGAAGCCGGAATTTTTACTTAGCAATGGTTCCAAAATGATTGAAGTCGCATAAACTGCCCGTCCGCAATTCTCTACCGATCTGGCTTGTTGAATGCATTTTTGGGAAAAATTGTTGCGATATCCATTGCTTCATGAAAAAATCCAATGTGCCAGTTAGAAGTGCGAAATGCGGGTGAGAAACCGCACTCATTTTACCCTTTTATGAGCAGATTTGTTAAGATACGTCTCAAAACAGCGGATTAGATGAGGATTGCGGTTGTTAGAGATGGGGCGTTAATCAGCAATGAATGCTTGGAGTAAGCTTCCCTGCGACAATCTAACCTACCGCAATCGGCGATCGCAATAGCCCAACGAGATCGCTAAGTGGGCTTAATAATCAAGTACATTATTTTGCATCAATGAATACAGCCAAAGAACACTACGATCGGCACCTGGCGTCCATTTATAGTTGGATGACAGGTAGTGTAGACGCGGCAATAGAACGCAATCGTGTTTTTTTTCGCCAACTTGAACTCGATACTGTACCACGAGGCTTGGCTATTGATTTAGGTGCAGGTTCTGGCTTTCAGTCCATCCCCTTAGCGGAATTAGGGTTTTCAGTGGTTGCAGTGGACTTTTGTTCGGAGTTATTGTCTCAATTACGCGATCGCTCTGGCAGTCTTAATCTCCGTACCGTCCACGACGACATTCTTCACTTTTGCGATCGCATTGACTCCCCAGCGCAGGTAATCGTTTGCATGGGTGACACGCTAACGCATTTGGAGTCAGTCGATGCGGTGAAATCGTTACTTTCGGATGTTGGAAGAGCTCTAGCCGAAGATGGCATCCTCGTTTTAACATTTCGCGATTATGTTTCAGTAGAGCTGCATGGAACAGAGCGTTTTATTCCCGTGCGGAGCGATGAATCCCAAATTCTTACCTGTTTTCTTGAGTATCACGAACGAGTTGTGCAAGTTCATGACCTACTCTATCGAAAAGAGGGAGAACAATGGTTGCTGAGTGTCAGTTCTTATCCAAAGCTACGCCTCAATAAAAATTGGATTTGCCAGCAGTTAGCTGAAATCGGTTTAACAGTACATCGCAACGAGTTCGTTCATGGAATGATATGTATTATTGCCAAGAAAAGCTAATTGATTTGACGGGTATAACTCACTTCTCATTAAATCCTAATTCCTAATTTTTTAGGAATCACAGCTCTCATGCCACCTTTAGCGCCAACAGCATCACCTTGGTAGCGAGGGATAACATGAATATTTGCATGCATCATTTTTTGACCGGCCGCTCGATTGATATTCATTCCCACATTAAATCCATCAGGTTGGAATTCTTTATTTAAAATTTCTTGGACTTTATTGACCATAAGCCAACAATCCGATTGCTCTTTAAAGGAAAGTTCAAAATAATTAGCAATATGGTTTTTAGGGACGATTAAAGCATGACCCTTACTAGCTGGATACCCATCGAGCATTGCATAAGCTGTTGCCGATTCGGTAATTAATCTAAGGTTTTTACGGGGATTACAAAATATGCACTGATTACAGGAATTGTTTTGAAGATTATAGTGATTGTACTCGTAGATTTCACAATATTCATCTAAATGAATAGATCTGAACGGAAGCTTAACAATGCACTGGTAAGTAGGCTTTTTATGTACATAGTGTTCTCTAAATCCTTCTTTCTTGAGGTCTCTTCTGACTGCATAAAAAGCTTTGCCTCCAGGATTCAAGAGATGTGAAACTTCCATGAGAACCTTAGTCTGTTCTTCTGGAAACAAAACGTTTAAGACATAGGAGCAAATTATGGCGTCAAATTTATTATTAGGATAATGGGGAAAATGATAAGGATCATAGCCTGTAATATCAAATCCTTGTTTTCGCAGTAATTTAACATCATTACCCAAGCCACAACCAAAGTCTAAAATCTTACCTTGAAGTAATTTTTTACTTAATAAAAACTGTGCCGGAAAGGATAGGTGAATTCGTTCCATCGCCGTGAGGTGGCTGAACTGATTTTTTAGTTCCGCGACGGAAGAGTTTGAAGTGGCAGATTTTCTTGACTGAATGAGGAGATGAGGAGCTTGAGGTTCTATCATCATGTAGATGCGGTAAAACTCCACTATAGGGGGAGGCTAGACAGCAATAAATCGGTGTAATCCCTGAAGTTTTAGCAGTTCAACCAGTTCATAATCCTCACGCTCCCTACGAGTAGTAAGACGGGCACTAATGAGACGGATTGCATTGGGACGCTACCTGAAGGGGATGCTAACTTTTTTACTCGCTGGCAATCTGATGGTTCTTACATCAGCAGCTTTCGTCCGTTCGCTGTAATAGGGTTGTTAGGTTCGCGCCTGCCAGGATTTAGGATTTCGCCGACT
>DATNPC010000987.1:0-5007 GCA_036703375.1 Allocoleopsis sp. | reverse complement strand
AAAATAACACGGGAACAAAAGTACTTGCCTACCTCTGGGGGGCATTTCCACTGCAAGTAGCCGGAAGCTTTATGCTGGTGGCACTACTCGTTAGCGGTTGGGCTGTTTCAACCCTAAAACAACGCGACCAAACCGTAGAGCGATCGGTCTCAAAGCTGTCATCAACGCAGGACGTGAGGGAGAAAAATGCCAGCATCTACGCGCTGATGCAAGAAGCGCAAAGGCTAACGCGATCCGGGAACTTCATGAAAAATGCTGACCAAGTTAGAGGGATCTACTCGCAAGTATTAACTGCCGATCCCAACAATGCGGGAGCGTATGTAGAATTGGCGAAGCTAGACCTAAAAGCAAGCCAAGCCACGGCGTACAAGGAGAAGGCAGAAGCCTCAAATCTCAAAGCACAAGGCATTACTAATCTCCAAAAGGCTAAATCTATTTATGAGGCAACGGGACTCACAGATAAAGCGGCACAAACCCAAAAAGTTATTGCTGATATCAACGGGGGAATCGCTTCCTATAACTGGTGCTTTCCTACGACTCCCGTCAGTTCAGTGCCTGGTTCAAATTGCAGCAAGCTTTAAAATCAGACAAGATTTTTCAGTTCTTCCCCAACCCCTCGGATTGCTCCGAGGGATTTTTTTTGCTCTTCACTCATAGCGACGCCACTATAAATGGGGTGGAATGAAAACAATTAAGAAATAGATATTATTGCTATGCGTTCGATTTGATAATATTGATAATATGTTAATGGCAGCGTCTTCGCCTCGCCAGAGATCTTAGAGCTAGAAGACGCTTAAGGAGCTATCTTCACAGGACTCGCGATTCCACTCTCGATATCGTGGGGGAATACTCGCTCCCTTAAGCCTTCTAATTTTTTCTCAAATCATCTGACAACAACCACTTGAAAAAGTGTTGATGGCGGCGATCGCAATTACCTAAAAATTGGGCAAGACTTCTGAACGCACAAGCTCAAGTTCAATTTTTCGTTCAATTCCAGAAGCGATCGTCTTAACTAACTTGGTTCTTGAAGTTAGTCGTTGTCTCGATCTTAAGCAAAAATGCAACGGGGTTTTTCCCGGTCGCTTACCGAACGTTTGATCGCTGACATCAAAAAGTATGATTGCAAGGGCAGTAGAGATAAAACCGGACTCCGAAGCGGTTAACAGTTTTTCGGCTATAAATTTGAGAATAGCCGATATAAACTACGACAAATCTAAGCCTCCGTCACGGGAACTAATCGATGTACAATTCGATCGCTTGCTCGTCAAAAAATGGCTAGGTAAAGCAGCAAGTAACAAAAATCCATCGAAACCTCGCTATGTGGATTATTGGCTATGTTCTTGTTCCTGTGAAGATCCAGAATTCGGTCAGGTTGTAGCCAATACTTGGGATCTAAAAAGAGGTCGCGTAACCTCATGCGGCTGCAAGGTGCGAACCCACAACATGAGCAGTACAAGGGTTTACAACTTTGAGATGAAATAAAAAACCTTAAAGATTGGAACAAGAACAACCAACAAGAACAAGTTTCGTTATCTAACTTTAGAGGTAGAGGAACCCTTGAATTCATCAATTACCCAAGGGGTAATAGAAGGCGAGAGAATTGAAAATTCACCATTCTGGCACCGCCATAAGTGCAATAGGTGTGAAGAGAAGCAAGATACCTCTAACTAAAGTCGTACCACTCAAGGCAGAATTTTCAGGGGCGTAGGGTCGGGCAATCTCGATATGTAATCAATCAACATATGGAATAGATCGTGATTCTCACTCTTCTTGCCCCTGCCTGCCGACAATCAAGCCGACAATCAAAACTTACCAAGACTTATCAAATGCTAGAACCAATCAAAGAGCAGCTAAATAGAATCGAAGTCCGATCTTCGTCAGTAGCGAATGTTATCTGCCGTCTTATTCCAGCTCAGTGTCCATTTCACAGAACTTTAAGAATTGGAGAGAAAGTACTTTTCACCGTGCCTCCGTTGTGCAAGCTGAACCCGCTCTATGAAGAGCTAATGGGATTAAGGTTCAGAGCGCTGTGCTATCTGGAAAAAAGCTAGAAGTGAAAATTGGAAACGAGTGACTCCCACTCCCGTCACTGTCATCTCTCTCAAACCGCCCTACAGCTATAAATGCATCACGACTCAAGCGATGACCGTCCCTGAAAGCAAAAAAGGATATACAGCGCTGCTAAAAAAAGTTGGAGTTGAGCCTAGACTGGCAACTCAAGCCGCCGAGATACGCTCAAAAGGCGGAAGCAAAACCCCGCAAGAGCGCGAAGTGATCAGACAATTGACTAATTATCTAGTCAAGATCGTCAATGACGAAATCAACAGCCGGGAGTCCTAAGCCGAGCGATTACCCTGCCGTTAAAATCCAGATTGCTGGATTTTAACGGTATGGAGGACGAATAATGTGTTGTTCCACAAAAATTAACATTGCCGAATTACAAGTGACTGAGTAATTCGGCAATAACGTCTTTAACTGTTACGTGTTTGAAACCAATTATCCCAATATGGGTTCAAGACAACATACCAAATATCGGGTAGGTCGGGATCTACAACAATAAAGTTTCTCGGAATGACCCAGACCTTCTTCTTGGGTTGTTTATGAGACTTCATGGCGAGAAAAGCATTACTAGCATTGCCTTTGTTGAAGTCATCAGTATAGCGCTATATGGCGAGCGTCACTGCAAGACGAGCTGCTCGTATTTAATCTGATGCCGTGCCTGAAACAAGTTAGAGATCGCGCTTTCTAGAGAGTCAACAGGAGACGCATTGCTGAAATAGCCTCCCAAAACTCGCTGAATTTGCCAGCTATGGGAAAAAGCGCTGATTGAGAACCGAGCCAAGGGTTTATGGAGATCGTCCGTAACGCAGACCGAAAACGGCTGCACAACAACATCTGCCAACTTAAAGCCTTCGTAGCTTTTCACTGTTTCAAAGAGGTGAGCTAGTGCCTTGGCTTCACGCGGGTAGACCTCACGGAGCCTGTTGATTTCAGAGCGCTCGTTGTCATCAAATTCCTGAAGACAGTACTCCCAGACATCGCGATAACGCTTTATAGATCCAGTTTCCTGGGCTCTTGCTGCCACAGCCTCAATCAATCGGCGTCTGATCTCCATGTAATGTTCACAAAGAACCATGCGGGGGCTTGGAGTTTCGCCAGGGAGAGCGGGGCGCAGATACTTAGGGTCTAGGACGATTGAGAGGGTCTCCTCGGTCGTTAAAATCCGTTCCTTAGTACCTTTGACTGTAACTATATCCTTCAAGGCTTCCCAGTCTTCAAGAGTAATGGTTGGTGGATGATTCTTGGGTGAAATTGGGGAAAATGCTGATACGAGAGATTCGACGGCACAAGTAGGACTGTTCACAACTTTAGTCGAAGAACCCTCTGTCGAACTCAGTATGCTGATGATTCCCTCACCATCAACAACGATGACCCCCAGAAAGTCTTTGTGTCTGTGAACACGGAAAAATACCTCGCCATCATCTACGGCAACAAAAGCGATCAAGCCCTCATCCATCAGTGCAGACCAAACCTCACTCCTCACCCTGCTTTGTTGACTAAAGCAGGGCTTAGAAGGAGTTGGAACGTTTAGATCGCGAGTAGTACCTTCGTTGGGACTGGTCGTAGCTTCGTTGATAGACGATGTAGATGTAGGTGTAATAGACGAAGGTGACTGAGCAATTGGATCGCCCATTATCCAACTCGTCAACTCACAAACAGTTTGTTTTATCTCAAGAGAGCGATCGCTCTGGTCGTTGACAAATTCAATACCTAAAAATTCTTTGGATGCCAGCCACAAACGCTTCGCTTCAACTGATTTTCCCTCGCGTTGGGATTGGATTTCACTCAGCGCAGACAATAGCTTTTTACGAGCTACAAAGCTGCATCCCATCCGCCGATCTAATCGCTCGTAACGCAGGTAGAAAACGCCCTTGGATGTCTGACCGATATCAACAACCTGGATTATAGGTTCGCTTATTAGACCTCGGCAAATAGTCGGTGACGTATTTTTACGAATTTTATCTGGGTGGCTTTTAAGGCGGAGGATTTCAAGCTGATTTTCCCAGGACTTTTCCTGGGCGATCTCACCTTTGAGAACCTCTATAACTTCTCGTAGCCCATTGCCGAATCTTCTATATTCCTTCAAAAGCTTCTGGAGCAATCCAATTCGCTCTCTACATAAATTGGCACGGGCTAGGGCTGAGAGCTTCGTACAGTTAATTACAGCCGACCGATTGTAAATCTTATCGGCAACACCGGCTGGTGCGAGGTTATCCCGAAAACGATACTCAGGGGGATATGCGGAATTAGAAAATATTGCTAGCATTGATCTAGATTTTTTTTGCAAAATAAGCGATCGCGAAAATGGCAATAAACGCGGTCGCTTTTTTTTGGAGATGAAAGAAGTGGAGGAGTATCGAGTCTAACTCCTCCAAAACTAATAAAGGAGACAGACCCAAACGAGTATAAGTAAAGCGTTCAACCGTTTTTAGCTTTCAATAACCGAAAAGGAAAACTCTTGGTCTTGGTCTTAATATTAGCATAGAAAATCGCGCCAAGAGCAATAGGAACAAGCTCCACTTGTAGGTGACTTATAGGTGAAAAAAAACTAAGACATAAATTTTTTTTAGTCTGATTAACGGGTACTAAAACTTACTCCGGTTCTGTCAATATAAAGTATCTTGTGTCATTGTGTATTATTTGCTTGCTAAAATCCAGCCGACTGGATTTTAGCAACACACCAAAATAAAACAATATACTTCAGACGCCTCATGACCCTACGGCATTAACTCTTGTCGTCGGATTCTTCAAAAACAATCAAAGTAATGTGTTTGCCCTCCTGCTGTAGTTCCTCAACCGCCTTCGTCCATTTGGCTAGATTTTCTCCCATGAAATCTGGCTTAGAGGTATCTGCAATTAGTGACGTTTGCCCTTGATGAATCATTCGTCTTAGACGCTTTTTGATTTGGTTTGGAACCAGGTGTGCTGACTTTGGTAGAGTGGTTA
>DATNPC010000986.1:0-2204 GCA_036703375.1 Allocoleopsis sp. | reverse complement strand
AACAAGCGCTTCTATTGTTGAGCAGTATGACACCATTTCAGGTGGTGTTGATGGTAGCTTTGATACTTTTATTCTAGGTGGCTCATGGGGCGTTTCTTACGCAGGATTCGGCTACGCAACGATTACAGACTGGAATGGATTGTACGACACGCTCGTCTTGAAAGGCAGCGCCAGTCAATATAGTTCCAGCACGTCTAGTGGTGATACAACCATTTACTATAACGGTCCCGGCTCCCTACCTGGCGGTGGTGACATAGTGGCTATTTTGGATAACACGACCAGCTTTAGCTTTACTTCAGACGCTGTATTTGTCTAGAGCCAACACATTCCTCTCCCCTTTGCATGGGCTAAGCTTTACCCATATCTCCTGAAAGCTTCAAATGCTTCTCCCCCAAAACATCCTAAAACTTTTGGGTAAAGCCTAGTTTCCAAGGAGAGGGAAGTACTTCTCTACTCTTGATTCTGAATTTTGCCTAGTAGATAAACCTATCTCAACGTTGGAAATAGCGGTGCACCTTCCTGTGTAGATTTCACCAAATAATTCCGGAAGGATGTACCGCTTTTGCTAACCCTGATGTCTACTATTATTACAAGCAAAAGCTTCAGTAACCTGCCCTTTGCAATCAACCGAGATTTCACTCAAATTTGCTTCTAATTTACTTTTTCTGCTTCGGCAAATACCCCCATGACATTACTTCCCTAACCATCGACTATCCTAATCTATAAATCAACACAAATTGGGTTGCCGTCAATAGCCTATGCTGTCTTTTACTTGTGAAACAGACGATGATATTGCAAGCATTCGCGAAGTACTGACAGCAGCTTTTGGGCGAACAAGTGAAGCTAAACTGGTTGAATCAATCCGTTAATAGCTCCTTGTTAACCACTATCTCAATGCTGTACGAATCGCGATCGCTTCTTAATGCGACCTTGTTCGATTAACCATCGCACTGCTTCTAGATATTGAGTTCCACCAAGTTCGCGAATATCATTATGTCCGATGTCGGGCAATATAAGGAGTTTTTTGGGTTCCGGCGCAGCCGCATAAAGGGCTTCGCTCATCTGGGCGGGAACAACGCGATCGCCAGTGCCGTGAATGAAGAGAACGGGCATTTGTAGCGATGCCTGCGGCGGGCTTCGCCTACGCACTTTACTCAAGGAATCAAATCGTTGGTGCAAGAGTAAGTCTACTGGAAAGATGAGAAAGTGGCGATAGTGATGATTCACCATCGTTCGCATCGAGGTGAAGGAGGCTTCTACCACCAATCCAGCAATCTCTGGGTGTCGTATTGCCATTTCAATCGCGATCGCTCCTCCGAGAGAATGACCGTAGAGAAAAATGCGCTCAGGTGGGATTTGCCGTTCTTGAGTCAAGTAATTCCAGATGATTTCGATATCCTCATACACGCTCGACTCGGTCGGAAATTGGTCTTGACTGCGGCCATAGCCTCGATAGTCAAATAGGAAAGTAGAAAACCCCAACTGTCGAAACCAAACCGCTCGCGCTACTTCATCCCCGATATTCGAGCCATTACCGTGCAAATACAGCCAGACATCTGCGTCTGGTTCATCGGCAGGAATCCACCAAGCGTGAATGTAAGCTGTATTGCCAGAAGCCGTCGAAACTGGCAGCCAAACTTCCTGGTAATCCAAGTTAAAGTCACCAGGTGTTGCCCTGATTACCGATGGTGGCTTAAAAATAAAGTACTTTTGTCGGTGAAACAGGTATAGGCAAGCGGCTAGATAAGCGATCGCAAACGCTCCCGCTAAGACGAGAAGTAGCTTCAAGAGTAGACTTAACAAAACTTCAATCACTGCGATAATCGGTGTATCGGCTCAGCCGTTGTCTTTACACGTCATTATTTACTCTCTCCGTTATAGTCAATTGCTCCTCTCTCGTCTAATCAATCTCCAGAGGTAAATTCAATCCTAGGACTTACGTAAAGCCTCTATCTGTAGAGTGTGTCAGCATATAGTAACGCGCCATGACCTTATAGATGGTGTAGCTGCGTAAGTTTCGATCGGTGAGTAGTGAGTAGTGACCCGTGAAACAGGATAAAGGGCAGAGCTAGACTTCCCCCTACCCTTCACCTGATGTTAGTCAGTTCATTCAGCGAATTTCATGAGTGAGCTTATCCACCGAAATAACGTCCTGCCATCTGCATCGCGTCGGCAATATCAACATCGCCATCGCCATCGGCATC
>DATNPC010000985.1:0-4671 GCA_036703375.1 Allocoleopsis sp. | reverse complement strand
CTTATTGGTGATTTTGGCAACTGATTTCTCGCGTTCGGCAGCTTTGACCAGTTGAGTCGATTGATTTTGCAACTGCTCTAGGTATTCTGCTTGCTCCAGCGCTACCCCAAACTGAGTCGCAACCTGCTTGGTAAATTGAATCTCATTGTCCTGCCACTCACGCGGGCCACTGCACTGATGAATGCACAACAGCCCCCACAATTGATTTTGTTTGAGCAGTGGCACTACCAGATTGGCTCGCACTTGAAACTGGATGAGAATGGCAAGGTGGCACTCCGGCATATTGTCTTGAGTGATGTCGGCAGACGCCATAAAACGCCCTAACCGATAATTTTCCGCATGCCTTTCGCCAAAGCAGTGATCGTGAATCTTAGCGCTCAGCGCCGATGAATAGTTGGGCAGTACATCCTCCGAGACAAATTCGCCGTCATCAAAGCCAGATTCAGGGTAAAAACGGAACACACCGACCCGATCGGCTTTGAGGATCTGTCGGATTTCTCGTGACGTTATCTGATAAATCGCAGCCACGTCATGGGTTTGACGCAGCTTGGCAACCACGTTAGCGGCGGCTCGCTCCAGCTCGGCCGTTCTAGCAATCTGGGTGGATTGCTCCTGTAATTGCTTCAGGTATTCGGCCTGTTGGAGAGCTACTCCCAACTGTGTACTGACTTGAGCGAGTACCTTCACTTCCCCCTCTTCCCAATGCCGCGGACCAGTGTGTTGAAAGGCACTGAGCAACCCCCACAGCTTTAACCCTTGGAAAATGGCAACCACAGCACAAGATTTGACGCCAAAGTACTCTAAGGCTTCTACGTGGCAGTCGGTTAAGCCACCGTTGTAGACATCATCCACGACTAAGGGTTCGTTGTTACGGAACCGCCCGCCTTGGTGTTCGTGCAAATAGGGGTCTTCCCAACCACTGCCTACCAATTTGGGCCATCCCCCCGTCTCTGATTCGGTGACAAAATCGCCAAAGAAATCCTCGCGGAACTTGTAGATCGTCACTCGCTCGACATTGAGGAGTTTGCGAACTTCTTGGGTGGTCGTCTCGAAAATCTTCTCAATCTCGAAGCTTTGACGAATCTTGTCAATCACTCTAGCGAGCGATCGCTCCGCTTGGGCGACTTTGGCGCGCTGTTCGGACTCGGTTTGAATCTGCTGGACGTATTCTGCTTGCTGGAGAGCAACTCCAAGTTGAGTGGCAATTTGAGAGAGGAGCTTGACTTCATGCTCTTCCCAATGCCGGGGGCCGCTGTGTTGAAACGCACTGAGCAACCCCCACAGCTTTGACCCTTGGAAAATGGCAACCACGGCACACGATTTGACGCCAAAGTACTCTAAGGCTTCTACATGGCAGTCGGTTAAGCCACCTTTGTAAACATCATCCACGACAAGGGGTTCGTTCTTGCGGAACCGCCCGCCTCGGTGTTCCTGTAAATAAGGGTCTTCCCAACCACTGCCCACGAGTTTGGGCCATCCCCCCGTCTCCGATTCGGTGACAAAGTCGCCAAAATAATCCTCGCGGAACTTGTAGATCGTCACTCGCTCGACATTGAGGAGTTTGCGAACTTCCTTGGTTGTGGTCTTAAAAATCGTCTCAATGTCCGATGTTTGGCGAATCTTTTCAATCGCACGGGCATTCGTTCGCTCTTGCTCGGCAATCTTGGCAAATAGCTCCGCATCCTTTTGCAGTTTTCCGAGGAATTGAGCCTGCTGTAGGGCGACACCAAACTGTCTGCCAACCAGAGCTAGTAAGCCAATCTCTGAGTTATCCCAGTGACGCGGTCCACTGTTCTGGAACGCGGCAACTAACCCCCAAAGTGTTTCTCCCTCAATAATGGGCGCAATAATATAGGCTTTCGCTTCAAATTGCTCCAATAAGTCAATGTGACAAGTCGCCAGACCAGCGGCGTAAATGTTATTTACAGTATGGGTTTCTTCATTGCGATACCGACCACCGTGGGTATCTTGTAAATAGGTATCCACCCAAACTTTTTTGATATCGGGTCCTACTAACGGAACCCAGTCCGGTCCGACCGACTCGGCTACAAACTCGCCACTCCAGTCTGGATTGAAGCGATAGACGGCGACGCGATCGCATTGGAGGTTCTGCCGAATTTCTCGGGTGGCGCTGCTAAAAACACTCTCAATATCCATCGAATAGAGAATGTTTTTGAGGATTTTGGCAGCTACTTTACCTACAACTTTGGTGTGTTCGAGCTGTTTTTGCTGTTGATTCCGGAGTTCCGCTGGCTGTAGGTTGAGCCGGAGTTCGGTAACGACTTGGTAAAGCAAATTCACTTCTGCTTCCTGCCATCGCCGCGCTGCACCAAAGCATTGCTGTACGACCAACAAACCCCAGACTATGCCGTCTATCAGAATCGGCAGGCTCAGGCTGGCTTTGACCTGAAAGCGTTGCATCACTTGGAGCTGGTAAGGACTCCGAGGCTTGTTGTAGAGCTGCTCTACGGTTACGACTTGCTGCTGTTGGTACTCCCTCTGTTCTTGAGCACCAAACGCGATCGCAGGTAACAATTCCCCAAGGCTGGGAGTGTATCCCGGCACCAGCGACTCAGCCACTACCGTCCCACGGCTTTCACTTTGGAACTGGTAAATTAAGGCTCGGTCTACCTGAAAATGCTCGCGCACCTCACTGACGACAATTTCAAACAGAGTGTTGCGATCGAGATCGATCGCTCGACGCATGTGACTCGACAGGCTCAATAACCACTGGCGATCGCGCTTGAAGCGTTCCTCGCTGGCAATAGACGAAACCGGCTTAGCTTCGACCGGTAAGTGGTGAACCCACTTTTCCAGTTGGAGAAGGTTCTCCCGGATTTCAGGTTTTCCTAAATCTCCCGTTTGTTCGAGATCGGCTTTGATCGCATTGACCAATGTCGTCAATGCGTGTTGAGGATTCTCGAAATTGCCATTTACTCCGGTTGATATACCATCACTACTCGTTTTACTCGCGGCAAGGTTGAGTTGAGACATTGGCTCAGATGGCTCGACCTCTGGCAAGACGGAAGCCAACTCTTTGGCAGTGATATCGCGATCGTTCTGAAATAGATTACTGTGGCTAAGATCTGTCATGATTTACCTCTAAATCGAAATGTCCATGTCCAGGTAGATGGCTTCTCACTACGGATGCGTATAACAGATGGGAAATGGCGACGAGATTCAGGATGCGAAACCGGAAAGACACGGCAATTCTCCGGTCTTTTTTGCTCTAGCGATCGCGGTTCTCGGTTGCATGGAATACACCCAGAAACTCATCGTTCCTGGCGATCGAGACGCCATGGAACAATGAACAAAAAAACCAGATTAGGTGTATTTCACCCAAGTGAAAACGGCTATGAGAGCATCTCCCGCTACTGGTATCAATTCGCCAATCTATCAGTACGCCCTTTTAAGAAACTTTTCCTCGGGGCATCTGCCACAAGGGACCTTGCGTAATAGCCGTTACATCCAAAACCATCCCTTTGCCTCCCGGCAACGCACCTAATAAAAAAGGCAAAAGGTTGGGTGCAAATAAGCCTGGAGTTGCGCTTTGGAGCTGCGCTAATTCATGTAGCTCAATATCGTTAACTCGCTGCACGACCAGACCTACCGCTCGATCGTTCGCTTGAACGACCATTGCCATTGGTGTTACCCACCCTTTGGTTTGCTGAGTCAGGGGTGGGTAGCCCAACAGATGGTTCAGGTCAACTAGCCAAAGCATTGTGCCTCGCCAGTTACAGATGCCCAGCACGCAACCGGGCATTTCAGGAACTGGCAAAATGTCTGCCACGTTCACTCGAAGAATTTCTGCAATTTGCTCTAGAGGCAATAGGGCGCTGTCGTTAAGACCAAGGGGAAAGCGAAGCAAACGCTCTCCAGTTTCTGGAGGCAGTGGCTCGTCTAATGTCAGCCAGTCAAGAGAGCTGACAAACGGTTGGGGTAGCATATTTAAAATCTTGTTTTTTTGTTATTTGTTGTTCGCTATTTGTTCTTGGCAAAAAACACGAACAACTAACAACTAATACCTAAATAGCGGTCAATTGCCGGATGGTTTGCACCAGTTTTTGCTGGTCTACAGGTTTGGGTAGGTAGGCATCTGCTCCTAACATCGAACCCCAAAGTTTGTCTGCATCCGTTCCTTTCGTCGAGCAAATGACGATAGGAATTTGTTGGGTACTGGAATCAGACTTAAGTTCGCGGCAGAGTTCAAACCCACTGCGTCCTGGTAAAATCACGTCAAGTATGACCAAATCGGGTTTGTGCGATCGCAATTTCAGGTAGGCTTCTTCCCCACTTTTGACGCTAACCACCGTTAAACCGGCTTGAGATAGGTAACGGGTGAGCACCTCAGTTTCTGTTACACTATCTTCCACTAAAAGCACTGTAGTCATAAGATACTCTTACACAATAAAACTCATCAAATTTATCGGTTACAGGTCGCCAGAAACCCGTGTCGTTACGATCGGGTTAATTGAAAGAGCGCCAATAGTCTTGCTCTCAAATTGGTTGCTCTGGAGACCAGCTCTTGACTCGTTGCAGCATCTGAGATTCAACGGGCGTTAGAGTTGGTAGATACTTATGCAAAACGCCTAGAACTTTCTCCTGCTCGATTGGCTTGGCTAAAAAGCCTGAGGAACCAACCATTTTTGCCCGCACGCGATCGACAATTCC
>DATNPC010000984.1:0-4254 GCA_036703375.1 Allocoleopsis sp. | reverse complement strand
CGTAGCTAGATTCTGTGGCGAAATAGTGGCGGACTTTGTAGCCCCAGTTATAGTCACCCGGATACTCATTGACTGGCATCAACTCGATCGCATTTACTCCCAGTTCCGACAAGTAATCCAATTTTGCGATCGCATCTACATACTTGCCACGTTTGTAAGGGTCATTTTCTCCGCCTGAAAAATCCGCGACATGCATTTCATAGATGACTATCTCGTGATTATTGGGTAACAAGGTATTGTCATATTGCCACATATAGGTATCAACAATCCGTTGCCCCTCTTTTATACGCACAATGCCGACCTTTTTAGATTCATCAACATCTGTAGCGTAAGGATCGATGACATCCACCCACTGGTCAGATTCAAACTGGGGACTTTTAGTTTGGACGCGGAACTTATATTCATACGTACCATCCTCCAATTCAACCTGAGTGCGAAAATAACCATCTTTCCCTTTTTTCATCGGTATCTCTTTCCACTCAGAAAAAGAGCCAATTAACGCGGCTGCTTTATTGCGAGGAGCGAGAAAATTAAATTCAATCGAATTAGTCATCAATATAATATATCAAAAAAATACTCATACCTTGTCGGCTACAAATCTTATGCTTTTCTAGTCAATTCTTGCCTCTAACCTGAGAAATAGATTTACCATTTATTCTCAAAGACAGACGTAATTTATTGAATTTTAGTTTAAGGATTAGTTAACTCTTATCAGTTGCAATAATTAATCAAAATTATGAGCAGAAAATTTGCATTATTCTTAATATGGATATGGGCAGGATTTGTTGCTTACGTCTTGTGGTTAGCTCCACTCGATCGGCTAGATACGTGGCCGTTAGTAAAAAAGTTATTAACGCTTCAGTGGGGAAAGGTTAATGCCATCATCCCAGCTATCTTTAGCCTCATGGGTGTTTGGCCGATGATTTATGCTTGCCTGATGTTTCCTGATGGTCGAATGCAAAATTTCCGGGCTTGGCCTTATTTTCTAACCTCCAACGGAACAGGAGTAATTTGCTTGATGCCTTATTTGATTTTCCGGAAGCGCAATCAAGAATTTTATGGAAAAAAGGATAAGTGGTTGAGAATGTTGGATAAGCGATCGACAGGAGTTGCTCTCCTAATCAGTACGATTGGCTTTCTTGCCTACGCAGCCATTGCTGGGGATTGGGCAGATTACGTTCAACAGTTCCAGACGAGGCATTTTGTTCACCTCATCAGCCTAGATTTTTGCCTAATGTGCTTGATATTTCCCTTGACATCATTATTTGATGATGACATGGCGCGTCGAGGACTGAAGGATTCTCGGATTTTTTGGGCAGTAGCGCTGATTCCGCTGTTTGGTCCGCTGATTTATCTTTGTCTGCGTCCGCCTTTGCCAGAAACCAATTTAAAACCAGTAGAGACACGAGATGCCGTGTCTCTTAGCAGCTAAGCCCCAAATTCCAGTAGGGGCAATCCCCCTGTAGTTGCCCCTACCATTAATAGAAATAGATCAATGCTTTAGCAGCAGGATTCTACTGCCAAACAAAAACTTGGGCTTCGTAGTCTCCAATATCGATCGTGATGCCATCCTCCCCAGCTTCGACATCATAGTCTCTCGTCCATTCGTGCCACGTTCCTGCTTCTGGGAAGTTAGGAATGTGATAGCCAGCTAAGAAGTTGTCGGAGAAATTTGCCACTACCACGACACGAGACCCTTCACCATTCCAACGGCTGTAAGCTAATACCTTAGCGTCTGGATTTTCGTGGATGAAGTCAATGTTTTCGGTGTAGAGAGCATGATTGCTTTTACGCAGATGAATCAAGCCTTTTAAAAACTCAAACAAACCGCGATTTAGGTCATGACCCAGTAGCGTCCAATCAATTTTGGCTTGCTCTTGAGTTTTGTACTTATACTCGCCAAACTCTTCACCCATCCAGAGCAAAGGTACTCCAATTGCTGTCATCGTGATAACAGCCCCCAATCTTCTCCGCTTAAAGGCTTCCTCGTCCAAAATTCCGCGATCGCCTAATTCTGCTAAAACATGATTATGGTCGTGATTGGTCAGGTAATTCACGACATTCGTGGCACCCATAAAGCCTTGCCGTTTGCAATCAATTACATCCTTGAGGCGTTCTATATCAAAGGTGTCACCGCAAATATGTTCCAGAACGCAATGATAGAAACTATCATGCCAGCAACCATCCATGGGTCCATCAACATTTGTGATGCTGGTGGTTTCAGGAATGTGTTCGGCAACACAGTAAAAAGGCTTCATGCTAGCCGATTTCTTTGCTTCTTGAACAATCCAGTGCATGAAATCGTAGTTAGCAATTTGTCGCGCTGCGTCAAAGCGAATGCCGTCGATATGATACTGTTCAACCCAAAAGCGTACTTGGTCACCCATAAACTTGCGGGCTGGGTAAGTATCTAAGTTTTCGTCGTAGAATTCGTAGTTAAACTCTGGCCCCCAGTTATTCTCAGGGTCGCGGGGCGAGTGGTGATACCAGTAATCGTGATCGATCTGCGTCAAAGGACTTTCTGCTTCGGAGTGGTTATAAATCCCGTCTATAATGACGCGAATTCCACGGGCATGACACTCATCAATCAGATGCTTCAATTCATCTGTGGTGCCATAGCTAGATTCTGTAGCGAAGAAGTAGCGAGGGTTATAGCCCCAACTGTGGTCGCCGGGATACTCCTTGACAGGCATCAACTCGATCGCATTTACCCCCAACTCACAGAGGTAATCTAATTTTTCAACAACGTGCTCGTATTTGCCTCTAGCGTAGGGGTCAGCCTCACCTCCAGAGAAGTCACCAACGTGCAATTCGTAGATAACTAGCTCATGGTCTGCCGGTAATGGCTTGTCGTCGTGCTGCCAAACATAGGTATCGACAATTCGTTCGCCATCTTTAATTCGCACAACGCCATTTTGGGTAGGGTTATCGATGTCCGTGGCGTAGGGGTCAACAACGTCTACCCATTGGTCAGGTTCAAAGAACCACGATTTAGATTGAACGCGGAATTTATATTGGTAAACTCCATCCTCTAGCTCAACCTTTGTCCGAAAATAGCCATCCTCGCCTTTCTCCATGGGAATTTCTTTCCAATCAGAGAAATCCCCAATTAATGCCGCGCCCTTGTTGTAAGGAGCGAATAAGTTAAATTCGATTTGATTTGCCATAGAAATCCCCAGGTGTAACAAGAAGTTGAAGTCGTTGAAGCGGATAGTGCTATTTTCTAGGTTTCAACTTCAATTAGGGATCGTTCTGGAGAGATAAAGTTGCGTCTGGGTAGATTAGGCTTGAGGAATAGTCGTTATATAGGCTCTAGTTGTTTTAACTGCCAAATCTGTCGTTTTACGGCGTCTAGCGTTGATATTCTCGATTGCTGTATTGTATCTCGAACAAATGCGATCGCACTTTTCGAGTTAAGCTTGCAGGCGATTCCCTACCTTGCGGGAACGCTAACGCGAACGGGATAGCTACGCTTCACCCGCTTTCCCCTCAACTATCCAGTGAAAACCCCCATCCTTCAAGCTTTCCACTGCCATTTATTCGAAAAAGCTGCTGGATCAAGGAACTCATGTCGTCAGTACTGATAAAATGACTGGCATTCAAGCCTTTGCAAGAGCGCATCCGACTTTAGCCTTATGCCCTGGATTGATTGAGCGTTAAGAGTACGAATATCGATGTCACGGGACTCAATGTCTGATTGCCAGGAAAGGTAGTGGCTTTGGGTTTAAGCAAGGGATTCTTCGGTCAATGGAAACTCGTAATCAGTTTTTGTCTAACCTGACTCATCCGATTCGTATTCCCCCTGGAAGTAACGTTTTGTTTCGGATGCATAAAGGAACTTAGGCTTGACCTGAGAGATTGATGAATAATTAGCCGACAGCTTTTTACAAGGGAGTGCTACCGATGCTGACAAAACTTCTTCTCCAGCAAAGTGCAAATAGCAATGGAGTGAGGCTGGTTCGGTTGCTCATCTTTGGTAGCCTGAGTGCCTTGGCAAATACTGTATCTGTTTCAACTAAAGCTGTTGGGGCAACTATCAACACTCCTCAATTTCGTTGTATTCAAGCTTCTGCTCTAAATTCAGCAACAACTGTTCAACCTCCTCCCCCCCCTGTAACATCAGAGACTAGGTCAAATTTAGTTGTCGAGCGACTCAATCCAGTTTGTCCTAAAGGGCAACTTCCTCAGCCCCTTGAGACATTTGCACCTAAAGGAAAACCGGTATTTAACCAGAAATTACCTCAATCGAATAAT
>DATNPC010000983.1:0-7247 GCA_036703375.1 Allocoleopsis sp. | reverse complement strand
GCCATGCTTTATTGGAGCAAGTGCTAGAAGTCCCCAAAGCACTGTTGACGACTTCTTGCACTCACGCTTTGGAGATGGCGGCGATCCTTCTGGATATCCAGCCTGGAGACGAAGTCATCGTTCCCTCTTTTACCTTTGTTTCTACAGTTAATGCTTTCGTGCTACGCGGTGCCTGCCCTGTCTTTATTGATGTTCGCCCCGATACACTCAATTTAAATGAGGCAAAGCTAGAGCAACTCATTACACCTCGAACCAAAGCAATTGTTCCCGTCCACTACGCCGGTGTTGGGTGCGAGATGGATACGATTATGGACGTTGCAGGGCGTTACGGTATCCCTGTAGTAGAAGACAATGCTCATGGTCTGTTCGCGAAGTACAAAGGACAGTATCTGGGAACCTTTGGCACGTTTGCCACTCAAAGTTTCCATGAAACCAAAAACTTTAACTGCGGTGAGGGGGGCGCACTACTGATTAACGACCCTCAGTCTATCGAACGTGCTGAAATTATCCGCGAGAAAGGGACTAATCGCAGCCGTTTCTATCGCGGTCAGGTCGATAAGTATACTTGGGTAGACATTGGTTCGAGCTATCTGCCCTCTGATATGCTCGCCGCCTACTTATACGCTCAGCTAGAAGCTCGCGAACAGATTCAGAGCAAGCGCCAACAGATTTGGGAGTACTACAACGAGCATCTGCAAGCGTGGGCCCAGGAAAATGGTATCCGGCTTCCGATTGTGCCAGAGTACTGCGACCAAGCCTACCACATGTTCTACCTGCTGATGCCCTCACTTGAAGTGCGCCAAGCCTTGATTGCTCATATGAAGGAACGGGACATCGTTACTCCTTTTCACTACCTACCATTGCACTTATCTGATGTGGGTCGGAAGTTTGGGGGTAAGCCAGGAGACTGTCCGGTAACGGAGGATGTTAGCGATCGCCTCGTGCGACTACCTTTGTACAACGATCTGACTGAAGCGGATTTGGTCAGAATCGTAGGGGGAATTAAAGAGTTTCCGATTAAACAATTTCAACTTCAAGCAGTGACCAGTAGTCACTGTTAACAATCGTTTAACAATCCAACGAAACGGCATCGAAGCAAAAAATTTTGATAGGAGCGACCCCATGGGTCGCTCTTTTGTCTTGAATCGCTGAGTGTGGTGTGGGATCGCATCCCAGTATTGCCAAAATACCGGAATGCGATCGCGTATTGAGCGCTAACGCCGCCGGTACGCTCAGATCGAATCTATCGGAAAGACTACGGCTGAACTCCACCAACCTTTCCATCCATCTTGAATTACTCAGTTTTGAAAACTCCCCAGGCAAGATTCGAACTTGCGACCAATCGGTTAACAGCCGACCGCTCTACCACTGAGCTACTGAGGATTGTTTGCTCAACGCTTGTCACGATTAACAATCATAATGGTAAAAGACTTTTTTTGGCAAGCACCCTCGTCAATTTTTTTTAGTGAAAATACTGTTGCCCTGCTGCCCACCTTGGTAGGAAGGTTAAATTATGTTATTTGTGTCAAGGTTGCTTCTCACATACTATGCTTACCCACCACCGCCGACCCGTTTGCCTTTCCTTCGTATCGACTGACCTGCCCGTTTGGTCAACGATCGAAACAGCCGCTACGCTGTATCAAAAAGACCAAGAACGATTTCACCTGTTATTGAGCGAACCAGCGCCTCCCGAGCAGACACCAGAACTGACAACGTCGCCTACCCAGCAGGCCAAGCACGAGCCTCTCCGACTCTTGTGGCTGGAGATTTCACCCTACCGGGTGAGTATGACGATGCAGAGACAAGGACGATTGAGCTATCGCCATGTTTGGGAGCAGGGCGTATATGGCATCAGCCGCTATTGGTTACACAGTGAATCGGCGATCGGTCATGAGTCTTTCCATCTGCGTAATTACACTCGGAGTTTAAAGCTAGAGGGTCGCCCTTTGCCCCACAGTTTGCGGCTTGAATACGAACTGTGGTCGGAGCGCGTCCAGTTGGGGCGCTATATTTTAACTCTGGAAATTCATCATTAGTCAGCCGTTACACGAGGAACCCTCCTCTAGAGAGTTCTCACAAGGGATTACGCCTTGAGCGTTTGAATTTTGATCTGTGAGGTCTGACAGCGATCGCGATAGATTTGAGCTACCTTATCCCTTGGGTTAATGCTCAAAACCGCATTAAACCGCTCCATCGCTTCCCTGAAAGCCTGTTGATGGAACAGGAACAGTCCTGCTTCAAAATCCGCTTTCGTTACTAACTTACCCTGTTTCATATCCGGTTCGTCTCCATCAAACACTTCAAAGACGGCTACAGCTTTTGATTTCCCCTTCACCGTAACCTGCTCGATGAATCGAAGACTATATTCAGTTGGATTGTGCAAACGCGCTAACGTCTGCTGAGAGATTAACAGCGTGACGCCATAAAACTTGGTTAAGCCTTCTAAGCGGGATGCTAGATTGACATCATCGCTAATCACAGTGCTATCCATCCGACTGTGTCCGCCAACCGTTCCTAGCATCAACGAACCTGTATTGATCCCAATTCCAATTTGAATTGGCACATAGCCAGATTGGATGCGATATTGATTATAGTCAGCCAGACGCCGTATCATCTCAATTCCCGCTTTCAAGGCATCATCGGCACTCCCGCCAAACAATGCCATAATGGCATCCCCAATATACTTATCAATAAACCCCTGATTCTCAATAATTGCTGCTTCCATGCGCGAGAGATAGGCATTAATAAATTTAAAATTCTCTTGCGGCGTCATTCGTTCGGAGAGCGTTGTAAAGTCGCGAATATCAGAAAACAGAACTGACATCTCCTGCTGTACCGCATCGCCGACTTGGACATCAAGCAGGCTCTTTTTGCCTAAAAGCTGTAAGAATTGGCGCGGAACGAAGCGCGAAAAAGCTTGGTTGAGTTGGAACAATTCATTGGTGAACTTGATTCGCTCGGCTTCGGCTTGTTTGCGAGCCGTGATATCTTCGACAAAGCCCTGATAGAAAAGTGGTAATCCCTTAGCATCGTAAATCGTGCGCGCATTCTCGCTCAGCCAAATCAGGGTTCCATCTTTGCGGCAAACCATGGATTCAAAGTTAGACACAGCACCTTGCTGTTGCATGAGCGTCAGGAACTCAGTGCGACGGTGCGGATCGACGTATAGTTGATGCTGGATGCTAGAGAGAGCAGCAATCAATTCATCAGGAGAGTCGTAACCATAAATTTGCGCTAAAGCAGAGTTAGCACTGATATAGTCTCCATCGAGAGTGGTTTGAAAGATACCTTCTAGAGAATTTTCAAAGATGCCGCGATACTTCTGTTGTGCTTTCTGGAGGGCTTCAATGAGTTTGGCCTGTTCGTGGTTTAATCGAGCCAGCGACGCATTCATTTGCTGGAGCTGAGTATTTTGTTCAGTTAACCTTTTATCTTGGAGATAACTATTAATTGCTTCTTTTACCGTTAATCTTAAATCTTCCGCTTGCCAAGGTTTAGTAATATACCGATATAATTTTGCATGTTTGATCGCATTCGCTACAGCTTCAATATCGGCTTGCCCAGTCAGCATAACTTTGAGCGTTTGAGGGGAAATGAGATGAACGCGTTTTAACAACTCATCTCCCTTGATTCCAGGCATAATATGATCGGAAATAATTAGAGGAATTTCATATCCATCCTCTAGCAATTCGTCGATTAGCTCTAAGGCGTCTTCTCCGCCTTCCGCAATTTCGATCGGGTAATCATTGCCGATCGCCTCTTTCAGTTCGGCTTTGAGGCTTCTGAGGACAGTTACCTCATCATCGACACAAATAATTACCTGTTTGGTCATAGTTGAGCTAAACCAAATTTGATGGTTTCCACTAATTCTTCTTCAGACCAAGGTTTGTGTAAGCAACAAAGGAGATTTGCTTGTTCTTTCGTTCGTTCAATAGCTGATGGCTCGGCTTGACCCGTGAGCAAAATTTTAATAATGCTGGGAAACTGCTGATGAATGTGAATGAGGAATTCATCTCCTTTCATACCGGGCATTAACCAATCGGAAACAATTAAAATAATCAGGCTGCCCTCCTCATTGAGTTCGTAAATTAACTCTAAGGCATCATCGGCATCTTCCGCTACTTCATAGAGGTAAGCATCGCCGAAGGCTGATTTGAGCTGCATCTTGAGACTATCTAAGACAACTCTCTCATCATCAACACACAAAATAACTGGCTTAGACATTACCGATTTCCAGAGCAGCAGCAAGGGCAGTTGACGCGTTGACTTGGCATGACTAACCTCCTTAAGTTTACTCAATTGGCTCTATCGGGAGAAAGACGTTAAACGTTGTTTGTCCGGGTTGACTTTTGAAGGTAATTTTACCATTATGCTTTTCCACTATTTTCTTGACGATGTGAAGACCTAATCCACTTCCTTCTCCTGAAGTTTTAGTCGTAAAAAATGCATCAAAAATTTTCAATTGAATCTCTTCAGGTATACCTTTGCCACTATCGGTAATGCTAATTTTAACTTGCTGCTGTTCCTGACTAGCGTCCAAGGTTAAAATCCCTCGATAATCCATTGCTTGTAATGCATTATGAATAAGATTCGTCCAAACCTGGTTAAGTTCGTCCGGATAACAGAGTACTAGTGGCAATTCTCCATAGTTTCGTTTTACCTCGACGCCGCGTTTTAGCTGGCTTTTGTAGAGAGTCAATACGGTTTCAATTCCTTCAATTAAGTGGGTTAATTTCATAGCTGATGATGTATCGTAGCGAGCATAAGTTTTGAGAGCAAATACCACCTTTGAAACTCGTTCTATTGCAGTGTTTATCGTCTGAATTCCTCGTTGCAGTCCAGAAATATTGGAGGCAACTCTCACAATATGTTTGCTATCTATTCGTCTTAATAACGATAAAAATGGTTCAATATTTTCATAAACTCCCATATCCACTAGAGTATCAGCAACTGTGTAGGCATGCTCGATCCCCTCCGCTTCGAGTTGACGGATTAGTATTCTCTTCAATTTGCGCTCTTCTTTCAGCGATAAGATGGATTCTTTTCGCAACGAGCTTTGTAGTAAGGCTGAGAAATCTGCCGAGTGTTCTGAGGGGAGAGATTTAAACAGTTCGGGTAACTCCTCTAGGGTTTGGGTTAAAAAGGCAGAAACATTTCCCGCCGAGGCTCGAATAGCGCCTAAAGGGGTATTGATCTCATGGGCTACTCCAGCCACGAGTTGTCCTAACGCTGCCATTTTTTCCGATTGAATCAGTTCCTCTTGGGTAGCTTGAAGCGATTCGAGGGCTTGCGAGAGTTCTTGAGTGCGTTCCGCAACTTTAGTTTCAAGGGTACGGTTATACTCTGCTAAATTGGCATAGAGTCGAGCATTTTCGACAGAAATAGCGGCTTGTGACGATAAGATTTGTAGGACTTCCAATCTGTCTGGAGTAAAGGTACCTGTAGCTAGGTTATTTTCAAGATAAAGGAGGCCGAGCGCTTTTCCTTGATTGCGAATAGGGATACATAAGATCGATTTGGGTTGCATCCCGATGATATAAGGATCGGTAGCAAATCTTGTCTCAATTTTCGTATCGTTGAGTACTAGTGTTTCTTGCGTGTGCCAGACATAGTTGATGACAGATACGGGAATATCTTGACTGGTATGAATGGGAATCGATTGCAGTACGGCAGAAGTGAGTTTTGTGTCTGATTTGTCTGGCGTCTGCGCTGCCTTATCCGTTAACCCTGCTGCCATAGTTGCTGCCTCGATCGCTAAATTCCCGTTTTTCGATAAGATGAGGACACCTTTAGACGCGCCCGCATTCTCGATCGCAACTTGCATCAACGTTGAGAGTAAGCGATCGAGCTGTATTTCTCCTGAGATAGCTTGGGAGGCTTTGATTACCGCTTCCAAGTCCAGAATGTTGGAACTACCGGAACTGGTGGAAGCGATTGTGCCTCTCGTCATCTGGATGATTGTCTCGCCCGTCTTGAGCCTTTTTTCTCGGTTCAGAATGGAAGCGAGAAATTGGGGATAGCGTTGTTCTAAATCCTCAACTTTGGCTTTCGCACCCCAACGCGCATAGGCGTAGTAAGCATTCATCAAGTAGGTTTGAGCAACGATCTGTTTACCCCATGTAAGATAGAATTTGGCGGCGAGTTCGTGGGCCAGGGCTTCTTCATTGAGGTAAGCATTGTCTTTCGCTCCGGCTATGGCGCGATCGTAGTAGTCCATTGCCTCAAGATTTTGATTCAGAACTCGATACCGTTCTGCTTCAACCAGATTAAATTTGTGTCGATAATTCATCGGGGCATACTGCGCCCATTTCTCCATTTTCTCCTGATTAGCCGCCACCTTGAGGAGAATCTCGTCTTGCTCTAGCTTGGGAAGCTCGCGATATAACGCTAGTTTGATTAAAGAATCATAGAAATAAAATAGAGGAATATTGATAGTTGCTGTCACGCCATCGAGATAGTGTTCCGCTATTGCGATATCGTGAGCGGCTTGATGATACTCACAAAATAGATAAGAGAGAAAGCTTTTATTAAAATGCAAATAATAAAGCGCTGTTTTGTCATTAAGATTTTGATGGATAGGTAACATCATTGATTCGTTATAAGCTTCCCCAATCAAAAGACAGGAATTATTCGATTTACCTAATAAATTTAAGATTAGTTGTTGATAAACTTGGTGATAGTTGAGTGCTGTTTCTTGTTTAAGCCGAGCGATCGCATCCGTGTAAGTCGCCATGTCTTGCTCTAGCTGATCCAGTTCCTTCCCACTAAAGAATAAATGGAGGCAATAAACAGCTCCACAGTAGGCTGCGTATTCAATATCGCCGGTTTCCAACCCAATTTGATAAGCTGATTGCAACGGTTGGACTGTTGTACGGAGAGGTTCTTGCCAATGAATAATGAAGCTGTAAACGATTTGCATCGTTCGAGTTTTCACGTCTTTGGCATTGATTCGCTCTAGTAACCGCAGCGCGAGTTTCCCGAATTGATAGCCAGAGTCAATATCTCCGGCAATCCCGCAAAGAATTAAAGCATAAGTAGAATAGGCAAAAGCAGATAATGAAGTATTACCGTATTGAATGGATAAATTGACTTGTTGACATACAATCAGTGGAAACAGTTGAGGGCTGGCTTGGAAGGCAGCAGAAAATATGCTGGATAAGATTTTCATCGCTGCTAACTTGTCAGGCGCAGTCATTGGAGGTAAATGAATCAAGTCCTCGATCCGTTTCCCGTTTAAATTTGATGTT
>DATNPC010000982.1:0-7042 GCA_036703375.1 Allocoleopsis sp. | reverse complement strand
TGCTGCCATAATGGGACTTTTAGGCGGATTAATAGGAGGAATACTAGTTGGTGGATTTGGATTTATACTCGACCCAAAATTAGAAGAATTAGTTGTCGTAGTTCGTGGAGTATATGTAGGAATTCTTTGTACACTTATTTTTGGTGGCTTTGCATGCATTCAACACTTTTTTCTGCGTTGGGTATTGGTGTCAGAAGATAGCATGCCTTGGAATTATGCCCATTTCCTCGACTACGCAGCAGAACGCATTTTCCTCCAAAAAGTAGGTGGTGGTTACATCTTCATCCATCGGCTGCTGATGGAACACTTTGCCCAGATGGAAGTTGAGAGCCAAGAATTGCAATGAATCGAATGTTGGTTATCATCTCTCAACTGCGCGTCGTCGTACCCAACCCCATCAATCCAAGGAGCAATCGGAGCAGAGGTAGGGTACGAGGTAAGGGTTGAGGAGTAGGAAAGGGAAAAGAACCTTTGCTGCTTTCAGCTGAAAAGTGGCCTAGCCTCTGCTGTAAACCATCGAGTGCTTGGTCGATTTCTTGGGCACATTGGCGATATCGGGATAAGGACTTGCCAGCGGGATCGCGAACATCAAACGAAGTCTGCTCGCCCACAAATTCTTTGAGAGTGAAAGTCTTGTCGATCGCATCGGGAAATAGGGCGATTACGACAGACTTATGAAACCTTGTCATCGTTAGCACCAAATCCGCCCATTCAATGAGTTCTCGATTCATCCCTTGGGGTTCGCGATCGCATTGAATGCCGTACTCTGCTAATACGGTCCGAGTGTGGCGTGACACTGGCCTTCCCTTAAATTTACGAAGACCAGCCGATCTCACCTCAATTTCACCCGCTTTTCCCAGTTCTTCAACCTTTTTTTGAAATAGTGCTTCAGCCATCGGGCTGCGACAGGTGTTCCCGGTACAAACAAATAGCACTCGCATTTGCACAAACTCGATTACAAGTCAGTCGAAGACTATCCCGGTTGATTAAGGCTCTCGCTTCATAGTTCAATGCTATCGACTTTCCTTAGAAAAGTCACTCGTCTTCTGCCCTGCCATCAGGGTTCCGGTTGAATCGAGTAGCCTTCAAACTGTTATACCAATTTCCTGAATCCTTGCAACAAATCTTTCTCCCCGTCCCCCCGTCATCTGATTTGTTGCAACTTTAAATGAAAATGGTATTAGGACGCGAGAGGAGCCGTTGTCAAAGATAGCAGCGTGGTGTTATCCCTTGCTTTAGTGGCATTGCTCACTGCTATCTCCGCCAAGTTATTTAAATCAGCTTCCCGATGCACCATTTGTGACGTGTGCTCTAGTCCCACTGTGTCCAAGATTTTTCCCCAGCGGTATACCCAGTCATGTCGTAGCAGAGAGTTAACAATATTGTCTGTCCGTATTCTGGCGAGACGTTCGGGCTGTGCATTCAGCTCGGTTATCATCTCAGCTATATTAGCTGCATCATAGGGAACTTGAATCACAGCATCCGGCCAGTCAAAGCATTCACGATAAGCGTCACAATTTGGAGGTTCTCCAAGCATGACGGCTCCCCCTGCTGCGCCATCAAAAAATCGAGAGCCTAACTCTTCCTGTCCGTTAGTTTCTCGCTCAGCATTGAATTTAGCTTTATTCGCGAGAAAATAACGACTTCTTTTGAGAAGATTAGCGGTTAAATCTCGATGCTCTTTGTAATCGAGCATATACAGATTTTTGATTGTGTCATAGATATAAAAAAAGTTGCCCTCTCGTCCAGCCTTGAGTAACGCTTCATGTGTTACTGCCGAACGACGACCCATGCTATAAACATCAATACTACGGTCAGTTTGGAATGGATAGGGGCAAAATCTTACGGTATCTACGCCAAACGGTAACGAGTGGCAAGGTCGCTGGGCAATTTCAGAGACTGATTTAATACTAGAACTAAAATTCATGAAAATACAGTCGAAATCCTTGAGCAGCCTCAGCGTTACTTTCCACTTATGAACGTCTTTTTCCCATATCTCGTCCAGCCAAATGACAGCTTTCTTACATTTCTCGCGCCACCCTTTTAGGGAATTGAGGCAGAGAATATCGTAAGGATATTGACAGAAAAAGAAAAATATGTCGTATTCTTTTTCGATCGCAATTTGATTTAATAATGGGTTGAATAGTTTACCATTGCCTATCGCATTACCTATATTCTTAGATAATCTTCTGGTGACTTCAAACAAAGAATGATTTAACCTTGGAGTAACTAGATCGACAGAATCAAAATTACAAATTGCATCTTCAAACTCATATCCGGTACATCGAGAGACGTGTGAAATAATGTTACGTAGAGAGAGCATTAAAACTCGTGACTTCCTACTTAAACCGGAGGATGAAGTTTCCATTGGTATATGTCTCCCAGGATCGACTAAACTTAGCTGTACGGTGTGAAGTAAAGATTTTTCATAGTTTAAGGTGTAGTAAAATAAAATTTTTACTGAAAACGCTATTTTTATTAAAACTTAATTAAAATAATCTAGACTTGACATAAACTTTATACAATAGACTTGCAATCTTTTCAAAAAAGTAATAATAAGATGCGATCGCATCCTAGGAAGATGCAACTTGTAGATTAACAACTGATATGAGATTTAAGTTTAGTGAAGTCTTTTCACAGGAAAAGTATCGCTCGCAGTTAGGCATTCTTAATAGAATATTGTTTTAAGGAAGTGACAGAGCAGTGATTCACTGGTTTGCGGTGAAGCGATCGCACGCAATCGAACCCCTCTAATAGCTGGTTAAGACAGAGATGCAACTTATTTTAATTCATCATCTATCTTTTGGTAAGTCTTGAAAATAACGATGTATAGGGGTTTACAGCGAATTCTTTCTACTCTCTTGGATAGATGAAGAGGCGATCGGGAGTGAGTAAAACGTTGTGTAGTTTCACATGGAATACTGGAGGGGAAATCTATGACCGGTAATGGAAATACACAAGCTATCAATAACCTTGAGTACGACTTGGTCACCGCGTTGCACAACAAGTCCGAAGCCATTCAGGCTTATGACAAGTACATTCAAGACGCACAGTCTCACAACTCTCAACCTTGCGTTCAACTGTTCCAGAAGTTACAGCAGCAGGACGTGCAGACCGCGCAGGAGATTCGCCAACACCTTCAGCAAGTAATGCAGAAGGGCGCGATGTAGAAGATTGCACCCAAGTTTAAAATTAAGCCTCTCTGGTACCAGGGAGGCTTAATTTCTTTTGGGAACATTAACCTTTATACAGTACAGCCCCATGCCGCGTGAAGTCTGTGGAATAACGCTAATTCAAGTAACTTGACGCTTGGAGAGCAAAATTATTAGATACTTTAGAGTGTGAAAAGGACAGATAAGATCCATTAACAAACTTTAAGAGTACGCCGGTATGCATATAAGTGAAATTACCCATCCAAATCAGCTGCACGGCTTGTCAATTCGTCAACTCGAGCAAGTTGCCCGTCAAATTCGAGAAAAGCATCTGCAAACCGTAGCAACGAGTGGTGGTCACTTAGGTCCGGGGCTGGGTGTTGTAGAACTGACGCTGGCTCTTTATCAGACGCTTGACCTTGACCATGACAAGGTGATCTGGGATGTCGGACACCAAGCTTATCCCCATAAGATGGTTACGGGACGATACAACCAGTTCCATACGCTGCGGCAAAAGGATGGGATCGCCGGTTATCTGAAGCGTTGCGAAAGTAAGTTCGATCATTTCGGTGCAGGTCATGCTTCGACCAGTATTTCTGCTGCGCTGGGAATGGCGCTAGCGCGAGACCTCAAGGGTGAGAATTTCAAGGTAGTAGCCGTCATCGGGGATGGTGCGCTGACTGGCGGTATGGCATTAGAAGCCATTAACCATGCCGGACATTTGCCAAATACCAATGTGTTAGTGGTACTCAACGACAATGAGATGTCGATTTCCCCCAACGTCGGGGCGATTTCTCGTTACCTCAACAAAGTCCGCCTCAGTCCTCCCATGCAGTTTCTAACGGACAATTTGGAGGAGCAGTTTAAGCATCTTCCCTTCGTGGGGGATTCGTTATCTCCTGAATTGGAGCGAGTCAAGGAAGGGATGAAGCGTCTCGCGGTACCTAAGGTAGGGGCGGTGATTGAGGAACTCGGCTTTACTTACATGGGGCCAGTAGACGGTCACAATCTGGAGGATTTAATTGCCACATTCAAGGCTGCCCATACTCACAGCGGCCCCGTACTCGTCCATGTGGCAACCGTCAAAGGCAAAGGATATGCGATCGCAGAAAAAGACCAAGTCGGCTATCATGCCCAAAGCCCCTTCAACCTCGCCACTGGTAAAGCTATCCCCTCTAGTAAGCCCAAGCCTCCCAGCTACTCGAAAGTTTTTGCCCACACCCTAGTCAAGCTGGCCGAAAACAACCCGAAAATCGTCGGCATTACTGCCGCCATGGCAACGGGGACGGGTTTAGACAAACTCCAGGCGAAACTTCCCAAACAATATATTGATGTTGGGATTGCAGAACAACACGCCGTTACCCTAGCAGCTGGTTTGGCGTGCGAAGGGATGCGGCCTGTAACTACGATTTACTCCACATTCCTGCAACGCGCTTACGACCAAGTCGTTCACGACGTTTGCATCCAAAACCTACCCGTCTTCTTCTGTATGGACAGGGCTGGAATTGTCGGGGCAGATGGGCCCACTCACCAAGGGATGTACGACATTGCTTACCTGCGTTGCTTGCCCAATATCGTGCTGATGGCACCCAAAGACGAAGCCGAACTTCAGCAGATGATTGTTACTGGGGTTAACTACACCGATGGGCCGATTGCCATGCGCTATCCTCGCGGTAACGGTCACGGCGTACCCTTGATGGAGGAAGGTTGGGAACCGCTGCCCATTGGGAAGGGAGAAATCCTGCGCCAAGGTGATGATGTGCTGATGGTAGGCTATGGTTCGATGGTTTATCCTGCCATGCAAGCTGCTGAGATTTTGAGCGAGCATGGGATTGAAGCGACGGTTGTCAATGCTCGGTTTGCCAAGCCACTGGATACGGAATTAATTGTGCCTCTCGCCAAACAAATTGGTCGCGTTGTCACGTTGGAAGAAGGTTGCTTGATAGGTGGCTTTGGTTCCGCGATCGCAGAAAGCTTACTCGATCATGATGCTGTTGTACCAGTGATGCGGCTTGGCGTTCCTGACGTATTAGTGGAACATGCCGAACCCAAACAATCGATGGCTGAACTTGGCTTGACACCAGCTCAAATTGCCGATCGCGTGCGGAAATCCTTTAGCCCTCAACTGTCTGCGGTGGGCAGCTAAGAAACGCTCGATTAACGCAAAGGACGCAGAGGTTAACGCCAAAGGAAGCGAGCAGACTAATTTCTGTCTTTTTTGTTAAACTGGTCTGCTGCTACTCTGAAGGCAAACTTTTGCGTTCTTTGCGTTAAAAGATTAGACACCCTTGAAAAAAGCCTTCACAAACGTTGCGATGAAAATCTTTCTGTCTCCCCGTCCCCCTGTCTCCCGCTCTCCCCGTCTATTTTCAAACTAGTACTGTAGCCATGAATAAAATTGTTATTTTTAGTGGAGCAGGGCTTTCAGCCGAGAGTGGGATACCGACATTTAGAGATTCAGATGGACTTTGGGAGAATCACAAGATTGAGGATGTCGCCACGCCGCTGGGTTGGATGCGAAATCCGTCCTTGGTACTCGATTTTTACGCCCAACGATTTGTGCAAATGCAGCAGTGTCAGCCGAATGCTGCTCATCGAGCAATTGCTCGATTCGCTCAATATTTTGATGTGGTTTGCATTACTCAAAACATCGACACGTTGCTCGAACAAGCTGGTGTTCGAGATGTCTGGCATCTGCACGGCCGAATCGATCGCCAAAAATGTGAGTGGCATTTCGATATTCCGCCCATCGATGCGGACTGGCAGTGCGATTATCGGGCTGAGATTGCCAAACCAACGGAGTTGGGCGACCTTTGTCCGAAATGTGGCAAGCAATTGCGCCCCGATGTCGTCTGGTTTGGCGAAGCTGTCGATATGAGGGTTGATGACTTATATGAAATCGTCGATCGAGTGGATGTTTTTATTGGTATTGGTACATCCGCTCAAGTCTATCCAGCTGCCAATCTGCTGCGATTCTTTGGTAATGCTGAAGAAAAATATTTTATTGACCCAAATCCAGCTTACGAAGTTTTACAAGGCTTCACGGTATACGAAGGAACCGCGTCAGAACAGATGCCAAAACTTGTCGAACGGCTAAGTTCAAAATATTATTAAAGCGTGTAAAGATTAAATGCTATGAATATTCCTACAACTCAGGTTTATCCAGTGATCTGGCACGAAGATCGAGTTTTACTGATTGACCAAACTCGATTGCCGAACGAGTATACGCTGGTGGAAATTAGTCGCTGTGATGATATGGTACGGGCAATCAAGACCATGATTGTTCGAGGCGCGCCAGCGATTGGTGTTGCAGCGGCCTACGGCATGTACTTGGGTGCCAGAGAGATTAAAACAGAAAACCGTGACGCTTTTTTAACTCATCTGGAAGACGTCGCCAATCAGTTGCGGCAAACCCGTCCAACAGCCGTTAATTTGTTTTGGGCGATTACGCGGATGTTGAAAACCGCTTACGAAACGATTGGGCCAGTCGAAGAACTCAAAGCTGTATTGCTGAAAACGGCTCAACTAATTCAAATCGAAGACCTGCAAACGTGTCAAGCCATTGGCGATCTCGGTTTGGAAGCGCTGCCCAAGACGCCTCATCAGTTGTGCATTCTCACGCATTGCAACACGGGTTCGCTGGCAACGGCTGGATACGGTACGGCTTTAGGTGTCGTGCGCTCGGCGTGGCGGCAAGGACGACTGGCCAGAGTTTACGCCGACGAAACTCGCCCCCGCTTGCAAGGGGCTAAGCTAACGTCTTGGGAATGCGTGCAAGAAGGGAGACCCGTGACTGTGAGTACCGACAGCATGGCGTCTCAGTGCATGAAACAGGGGCTGATTGATGCGGTGATTGTGGGTGCCGATCGCATTGCAGCGAATGGAGATAC
>DATNPC010000981.1:0-9649 GCA_036703375.1 Allocoleopsis sp. | reverse complement strand
GTAGGAACAAGGTAAACGAAATACCTGTGATGGCTAAGCGCCCTGGTAATTTGAAAATCAGGCAACTACGGATCACTATAACGATGTAGAGAAATGGGAAGAGCCGAATACCTCCTGCAACTACAGTGAGCGAAACCAAGAAAAACTCAACGCTTGTGTAAACTAGTCTGTAAAATAGCTTGCCAGTGGGTATTCTAAAGCCCATTAACCCAAATCCAACAACCGATAAAATCGCTGGCAGTGGTAACTGTGGAAGCCGCCGGAAGGGAAGAGGTAAGACGACAGATAGGGCAGCAAGAATCAGCAGTATCCACTCCAGGTAGAGGAGAAACGGAAAAGGATGGTTGCGGATTTGAATGGGTCGGCTCATTGATGAGTGATTTCTGTGAACAGAAATACAGCAAACGGTTTTCTACAGTTATTCACCAAAAACAATAGAGTTTTTTCCTGATAGACGCCAGAATAACTAGTCATATCCGATCCATGACGATAGTCATAGTTCAAGACATGACTTTCTCCTCATGCGATCTACTGGCTGTAATTTCTATGATGGATGCAATAAACACACTAGAGATGGAGAGCAGACTAATTATGAAACGCAAACTAATGCCAATGTTGGTAGGAGCCATTGCCCTCACCCTTACCGCTACTCCCTTGGTGGTTCATGCTCAATCCACTAATAATGATTATGGCTACGACAACTACGGACAAGGACAGTTTCAAGGTCGCGGTCGATTTGCAGGCATCAACCTGAGCCAAAACCAACAAGACCAAATGGCTCGCATCCGCCGAGATACTCAAGATAGAATCCAAAGAATTCTTACTCCAGCGCAACGGCAGCAGCTCCAATCCCTCAGACAAAATCGCCAAGGGCAGCAGCAAGGCATGATGCGTGCTCAAGGGCAACGGGGACGGGGAATACTCTCTTCCTTGAATCTCTCTGACGATCAAAAACGGCAACTGCGAGATATCATGAAGGATTCAAAATCTCGGATGGATGCTGTCCTAACGTCACAACAACGGGATCAAATGCAGCGAAACATCCAAAATATGCGTACACAGCGTCAGCAATCTAATGGGCGGTTTAATCAGTAATAAAGCTCTGTATCAATTAGACTGAGGTGTAACCCTTCTATCACCTCAGAGCTAACAATACTACTAAAGTTTTCACGGCATCTCTCATCGGGAAGAGGGGAAAACGGGCAAGAAAAAAAGACTGCAAGAGTTTTGAGTTCTTAATTCAAAATTCATAAATTCAAAAGTCAAAACTTATGATTTATAACTGGAGCGTAGCGGTAATAGCCCTTTTCCCCTTCAACCAATCCACTCTAACCTAACTGAGCTTCGATCGCGTAGCGTCCACTATACAACAGCTGTCCAGCTGCCCAACCCATTGCCCAAGCCTGCTCTGACGCTTGGGTCAATTTTGGTATAAGTCTCTCTAGTATTTACAGTGCGGACGGTTTGTGGCAAAAGTTTAATGGTAGACCAAAAATTTAAGATTTAGGTTCTGGCATGAAAAAACTTTTGCTGTCGAGTCTATTGCTTGTGGTGCTGCCTTTGGCAGCTTGCTCTCCCCAATCTTCTACTCAGACGGCAACAAACGCTGGAACTGAGACGAAAACGCTAACGCTTGGCGCGATTCCCGACCAAGACCCGCAAAAGTTGCAGCGTCAATACGATAAGGTAGCAGCTTATTTACAAAAGGAACTGGGAGTGCCAGTAAAATACAAACCAGTAACCGACTACAGCGCTGCTGTTACAGCGTTTAAAGTGGGGGATTTGGAGTTGGTTTGGTTTGGTGGGTTAACGGGTGTCCAAGCAGCATTGCAGGTGCCAGGGGCAGAAGCGATCGCACAACGCGATGTTGACGAGCAATTTCACAGCTTGTTTATTGCTAACAAAAAATCTGGACTCAAAGCTTTTCAAGACGTATCGGGTCTTAAAGAACTCAAAGGTCATACATTCACCTTTGGAAGTGAATCCTCCACCTCCGGGCGTTTGATGCCTCAATACTTCCTGCAATCAGCTGGCGTCAAGTTGCAGGACTTTAAAGGTCAACCGGGTTTTTCTGGCGACCACGATAAAACCATCAAACTGGTAGAAGCAGGCACCTACGATGTTGGTGCTGTCAATGAAAAAGTCTGGCAGAAACGAGTTAAGGAAAAGGAAATCGATTTAAACAAAGTAGAGGTTCTCTGGCGAACACCGGCTTACTACGACTACCACTGGGTGATTAATCCAGAGGTTAAACAGAAGTTTGGCGATGATTTTGTCAAGAAAGTGCAGAATGCATTTTTGAAGCTAGACCCCAACGTACCCGAACAAAAAGAAATTCTTGACTTGTTTGAGGCCAAGAAATTTATCGTGACTAAAAATTCTAATTATGCCCAGATTGAAAAGATTGGGCGAGCAATTGGCAAGATTAAGTAATTGTCAAGACTAAACGTCACAAATGAAAATCAGCTTCAAACTCGCTAAGCCTTCAGATGCCGAAATTATAATGGAGTTTATTCAGGAATTCTACGAGTATGACCGGCATCCATTTGATGACCGAACGGTATACACGGCATTGATAAGGCTGTTGAACGATGAGTCTTTAGGACGAGTGTGGGTGATTCAGGATGCCAGTGATGCGATCGGCTACATCGTCCTTACATTTGCCTACAGTTTAGAATACCGAGGACGCGATGCATTTATTGATGAATTTTATATCCGAGAAAGTCATCGAAGGCAGGGAGTGGGCAGAAAAACTATCCAGTTTGTAGAAGGGGTTTGCCCTTCTTTAGGCATTCAAGCCTTGCATATAGAAGTTGAACGCAACAATACGGCAGCACAACGCTTTTATCGAAAGGTAGAGTTTGAAGACCAGGATAGCTATTTGATGACGAAATGGACGATCGCTTGAGCTGCCCATGAATCCAGATATACCCATCTTTGAACTGAAAAACGTCAGCAAACAATTTGGTCGTTTTCCGTCACTAGTCGATATTAACTTAAAGATTTGGCCAGGCGATCGCATTGCACTTGTTGGTTCGAGTGGTGCTGGGAAAAGTACCCTAATTAGTTTGCTCAACGGCACGCTGCTACCCACTGCTGGAGAAGTTTGGGTACTCGATCGCAATCTCGCTCAAGTTCGTCCTAAGGTATTGCGCCAAGTCCAGCGCCAGATTGGTACGATTTACCAACAGTTTCATCTAGTGGATAACCTGCGAGTCATTCACAATGTTAACGCGGGTCATCTGGGCCGTTGGTCGTTTCTCAAAGCAGCCGCTTCTCTGCTATGGCCGTTAGACGTGGAAATGGCTGCTCAAGCCTTAACACAAGTAGGCATTCCGGAAAAGCTTTACGAACGCACCGATAGTCTCTCTGGCGGTCAACAGCAGCGAGTTGCGATCGCTCGCGTCCTCGTTCAAAATCCTACAGCTATCCTAGCTGACGAACCTATCTCCAGCCTCGATCCGGAGCGCAGTCGCGAGATTATGGACTTATTACGTCAGTTGAGTCAGGATACTGGCAAAACGTTGGTGACTAGCCTTCATGCGATCGAATTTGCTCGCAGTCACTACCAGCGCATCATTGGTCTGCGACAGGGACGTATATTGTTTGATACACCAGCTGATGCTCTGTCAGACGCAATGATTCAGGATTTATACAGAGTAGAAGAACTCGCCAAAAGCGGGGAACGAACAACGGATAACTAACTTGACTCAACATCAAGAGTCAGCAGTCGCTCATGAACGGCGTACATCAATACATGCAGAGAATTCATATTCCTTCTGACTTGAAAGTGGGGAGTCGGGAGTCGGGAATGGGAAATACCACTTTCATTCATGGCTATGAATTTTTTTCATCGAGACTGCCTTCTACCCTCTGCCCTCTGCCTTATTTTCAAGTCAATCGCTAAGAAGCTAGCGATGCCGTCCAAAGACGACGGAGGGAATGCCTATCCCCAAGGGAATGCCTAAAGTCATCAGCACAGCCGTGCCAGTCATCACAATGGTATTAGCAATCAGAGGTAATCCAGCATTGCTTCCTAACATCATGATTTGAATCAAGCCACTACCAGCGCGAAAGGCAAAGATGCCAGGAATCATGCCTACTACTGCCCCAAACGAAATAGCCGCAATTGGGCTTTTAAACCATCGAGCGAAAGACATTGCCATAAAGCCGACAACGGTAGAGGCAATTAAATTACCCCAAATAATTCCGGGGCCGAACTGAATGCACAACAGTCGTATCCCATGACCAACCATGCTGCAAACGATGCAAGCCCACAAAATTTTTTTGGGAACATTAAAGGCGACGGCAAAGCCTGCTGCCACCAATCCCGCGAAGATGATATCTTCACCTAGGGATAGTGGCGTAGTTTTGCTACTCACGGCGATTAATGTTCCCGTCAAGTTGGCTGAGAGTAGCAAGCCAAATATAATTGCTCCCAGCATCGTCAAGCTAAACCCTAAGCGGGCAATACCCACAGACATATGGTTCTCAACCATATCCAACACAGCGTTAATCAGATGCACTCCTGGAACTAGCATCATAGAAGGTACCAATAGGCAGACTTCAGGCGTAGACGTCAAACCGAGTCGAATCGCTACACCGCCCAAAATGCCTCCGACAAACGCGGCAGCGAAGACAGTTGAAAAAAAATTGAAGTGCCGCTTGGCTAATTCCTGCCGGAGAATGACTCCAATTGCCGTAGCAAATCCCGTAATGAAAAAGGACGACCAGTCACCCGCTAAAATTTTGGCTAATCCCCCTGCTGCTAGTCCTAGCATGAGTACGATTAGCCAACGATTGTACAGTGGTGGTGTTTGTCTGATTTTCTCTAGCTGAGCGATCGCATCTTCCTGTTCTTTTCCTGCTTTCTCGACTTCCTCGATTAAGTGAAGCACCTTAGTCGTCAAAGCCATATCGACTTTCATCAGAGGAACAGGAGTGCTGACTCGTGCTGAGAAGTGATAGCCCGTTTTTATGGTCAACATCAGGGCTTTGTACTCCACAAATACTCGCACTTCAATGCCAAGTGCCTTAGCCAGTCGATGAACGGCTTGGTGGATTCGCTCAGTCCTCGCACTATTCTCTAGCAGCAGTCTACCGGCTAAGGACAGCAGGTATGCTTCTTGCTCTGAGTATTCCATCCGTGTAGATTATGCCAATTCGATGCACAGTCGCTTGTTACCTGTATCATTTTGTCGAATTGGGAGCAAGATTTTCCAGCCGCAACTGACACAACTCCACTCATAAGCGATCGCTCTGACTCCTCACCGAAATACTTCCGAAGCTGGAAGTCCCCACTTTTAAGCAGTAGGTTCATGGCAACTAACCGCTTGCCAAAAACCAGTGTTCGATATAGAAGCCAACTCACTATTAGGGCGTTCCTTTTCATGACAAGCTTTCTGAGTCCAAGCCTCCTGTAATGACAAACAATTGGAAATGTTGAAGTGGAACGGATGCGGAGGTTCTTGAACGAATGAGGGACGACCTTGGTTATAGGACTTCACTAAGTTAACGAGCCAGGGTAAAAAGTCTAATATCTCCTCTGGGACTAGAGTTAGCTCGAAGTGCCAATCCTGATTTAGCCCTCGACAATCTCTTCTCCACCTGGCAGTTGTGAGCATACCACCACCTTTGTTAACAGACACTCGAAGAATAAATGGTCGTTTGGGGAGTAATTCATCGGGTGCTGTATAAACATAAACACGCAAGTAATTCAGTCGCTGCCTGTCATCTATCCAAAACACCATCGGAGGATTACCGGTGGATGCACTACCATTCGTAATACTCACTGGCACTTCCATCGCCGAAGAAAAGAGAGAGTAGAACTCATGCCTAAGCTGAGAAACAATCCGTATCGCCTGTGGAGTCATAATTATTGAACCTTTTGGTAAGAATAGGAGCTAAGTGCCTCTGTTCAAATCTGCCAATTAGCGATGAATGGATATCATCAATGGTTTGATTTAAAACTGCGTCGATTTATAGCGAGAGTGCCTCTTGGTCTGTTTATGCCTGGCAATCAGTTTGCGCTTGCGTTTTTGCAGAGGTGTTTCAAAGTGACGATGCTTCTTCATGTCTGGGAAAATCCCGGCTTTGGAGACTTGTCGCTTAAATCGACGCAGAGCTGACTCAATGCCTTCATTTTCGCCAAGAATTATTTGGGTCATCTTTTCTCTTCCCCTTGTTGACTAAGCTCATGACGGCTAGAGGTGCCGAGCATAAACAAGTAAAAAAGGGCAGACTCCTTGTCTGCCCTTAAGACCTCAGAGTTAAATTTTTCGTCTCGAAGTTTAGTTGTAGTTGCGTCGGGACGATCTGTTAGTGTTGCCCCAGCTACCACCACCAGGTTTTCTTTCTTCGCGAGGCTTAGCCTTATTCACTTTCAGATCGCGACCCATCCACTCAGCACCGTCGAGGGCATCAATTGCAGCAGTTTCCTCGGTGTCTGTTTCCATCTCTATAAAGGCAAAACCCCGTAGTCTTCCGGTTTCTCGATCCTTAGGCATTTGAACCCGCTTCACTGTTCCGTATTCGGCAAAGATTTCGCTGAGATCTTCCTCTGTGACCTCATAAGATAAGTTACCGACATAGATTGACATAATGATTCTCCGGAATCAAACGATGTAGAGAACTAGATTCGGAGAGAGTCTTGCCGGTAGTAAAAAGCAAACTATACAACCGAATTTAATTTTCACCAAGCAGGATAACACACAAGCCGATAAGTACTAACATGTATTTCTTGGATTTGATATGAGAAATACTCTTAATAATTCACCATCTACTCTCCCTCAACGTCTCTCACTGCTTAACGCCAAAAGCTTGTGGAGCCTGCTGTTTGTCGCATCCGTCCTGTGGTCGTTGCACTCAGCCGGTATTTTTAAGGAAAATTTAATCAATACGGGAGGCTGGACTCTGGTTTGGCGCTTTCTCGTAGCTGCTCTTCATCCGGACTTCAGCCCGGACGTGCTCAAGCTGACGCTGGATGCCACGCTGAAAACCTTAGCCTTCGCCGTGTGTGGTACTGCTTTGTGCGTATCGATAGGTCTAGTGGGTGGTGTACTCTCGTCGGAAGTGTGGTGGCAGTCTGTGGCCGGAATCGGGAGTCAGAGAAGCGTCAGGGTTCGGGTTCCTTGGCTCGTGGTACGGGCAGCTTTGGCAATTCCTAGAGCGATTCATGAACTGATTTGGGGCTTGTTTTTTGTCAATATTTTCGGACTCGATCCATTGGTAGCGATTTTAGCGATCGCAATTCCTTTTGGTGCCATTACTGCCAAAGTCTTTTCAGAGATTCTCGACGAAACTCCTCGCCAGCCCTTAAAAGCATTGCTCAATAGCGGAGTTCCCCCCCTCAGTGCTTTCGCCTATAGCCTGCTTCCTCAAGCCTTTCTCAATTTGCTCTCCTACAGCTTCTATCGCTTTGAATGTTCCATTCGCTCGGCTGCGGTGCTGGGGATCGTTGGTGCGGGTGGATTGGGCTATCAAATTCTCCTCAGCCTCCAGTCCCTCGACTACGAGCAAGTCTGGACGTTTCTGATTGCCTTAGTAGGATTAAACGGTTTGACTGATTTTTGGAGTGCGGTATTGCGCCACCGGCTAGGGGCACCTAGTCGCCTCGATTTGAACGTTCTCAATCTCAAACAGCGCAAAAACACCCTTTACCAAAGTGACCCAGTAGTCAGGGCTTCGTTCATCGGAGCGATTGTTTTACTGATATTCTCCTTCTGGTACGTTCAAGCCGATTTCTCTAAACTTTGGGCAGCGCGAACTGCCCAACTTTTGGCAGGAGTGATTCAGGATGTCTTTCCACCCGATACCAGCCAATTGAATCAACTATTGACTCTATCCGTTCAAACCCTGGCTATGTCTATCCTGGCCATGGCTGTAGCTGCATTAGGAGGCATTCTATTTTCATTCCCTGCCGCGCATAACTTCCTATTGCCAGGAGGAATTTTTGCTCTCGGTCGATCGCCTACATTGTCTCAGCAATCCGATCGTCTAAAACTCCCAGGGTGGGGAACCGTTGTACTCATTTTTACCCGATTCTTGCTCTTAGTGGCGCGTGCCGTTCCCGAACCGATTTGGGCGTTACTCTTTCTATTCGTATTGTTTCCAGGAATTTTACCAGGAGCGATCGCGCTGGGACTTCATAATTTTGGTATCTTGGGACGTCTGATGGCTGAAGTGACGGAAAATCTGGATGAGCGTCCGTTGCGATCGCTTAAAGCGCTTGGTGCGACTCGTCCTCAAGTCTTCCTCTACGGTGTCTTGCCTCTGACTCTTCCCCGTTTTGTGGCTTACATTCTCTACCGTTGGGAAGTTTGCATCCGCGCTACTGTGATTGTTGGTTTGGTGGGTGCCGGAGGTTTAGGACGTCTGCTGACGGAGCAACTGAGTAGCTTTGATTACAAGGGATTGCTGACGACGTTAATTGTTTTTCTCGCTCTCACCTTTTTGGTAGACCTAATTAGCGCTTCAGTCAGGCAAACCTTAAGGTAAGGTCAAGCTAAAGAGTAGATGCAGCGGTACTTAAAAAGCATTTAGCCATAGCCAATCCAATCCGGTTTTGCGACTTCTCGCCAGCGTCTGCGAATGCTCTCATACTCTTCTTCGCTCAAGCGTCCGTTCGCTAGAAGTGCTGCATTTTGATGCCAGTGTTCGGGTTTAGTCGTACCGACAATAGCAGTACCGACTCCTTCCACACTCAGGGTAAAGCGTAACGCGATCGCGATCGCTTCGCTCAACTCCCCTTTGAGAAACTCATAATCTAGTTCCTTAAATCGCTCGATATAAGGCTGCCAGTGGGGAGGAGGACTCACGTTCTCGGTATAGACTCTCCAGATGACATTAGCAATGGGACGTTTGGCGATAATGCCTATGCCTTTTTCCCGTGCGACTGGAATTATTAGATCGATCGCTTCTTGGTCGGCAATATTGATCGAGAGTTCAAGGGTATCAAATAGGTCAGATTGCGCGGCATAGAGTGCGGCTTGACTATCTCCGCTGTAGCCAATAAATCGTGTTTTGCCTGCCTGTTTTGCTTGTTGCAAAGCTTCAATGACTTCACCCCGACGCAGCAGTTCTTCCGAGCAAGTGTGCAACTGTACTAAATCCAAATAATCGGTTTGCAGCCGCTGTAAACTGCGATCGATGCTTTGCGTGAGTAAGCGTGGTTCCCAATCGGGCAAGTCCAATCCGGAGGCGTGGCCGCACTTGGTAAATAGATAATAGCGATCGCGGCGATTGATGAGCGCCTGTCCGAGCTTCTGTTCGCTATCACCGTAGCACTCTGCCGTATCGATAACGTTGAGTCCGGACTCTAAGGCAGTGCCGAGAAAGCGATCGATGGTTTCCAATGGGATTTTCTCAAAACCAATCTCCGCTGCCCCGAAGCCGAGATTACTGACTCGCATGCCAGTCTTACCCAGTTCTCGCCGTTCCAGAGTCATTGTGCTGAACTTGAGTGATGGTTTTCTCCTCAATTATCCATCGAGCAAAGCCCTCTGCCTCCTGCCTTTCTTGGTCAGGTTCGCCTGTAATTAGGTTTTGACCTATTCAGCCGATAGATTTTGGCTATTAGCTGACGAGTTGACTAAGTAAATATACTTGCTTAAGCTTGTAACAGACTGTTAAGCAATCTAAGGTAAATTCA
>DATNPC010000980.1:0-6479 GCA_036703375.1 Allocoleopsis sp. | reverse complement strand
GGTCAACGCCTGAAATTGCGGAGAGTCAAACTGATGACCTCAGTTCTGACAAGGGCGTAGACTACACTAAGCTGCGAGATTTACTGACACAAGGGAATTGGAAGGAGGCGGATGAGGAAACTTTGCTCGTGATGCTCAAGGTAGCGGGACGAAAAAAAGATAGCTGGCTGAGAGTCGAAGATATCGAAAAGTTTCCTTGCACAGACCTCCGCACGATCGACACTCTCTGGGTAAAATACAGCAAGGGTCGCTTCGGCTTTAGTGTGCAAAAGCGCATCTGGGAGAGTGTTGGGGGAACCCCTGACGCTGATTATGAAACTTACTGTCGCTTTGGCGATCGCGTGGGATGGCGAGTGGACAACAACTGGCTTTTTTACTCTGATTTAACCTTCACCACAGAAGCCCCTTTGGGACATCTCCCGATGTTTACGAGATTCCAAATGGGGGAGCGAAGCTGGAGCGGAGGGGGGCGGCATACATATTCTTCTCTCGCGTCGAGACTTGTAAACTGTAACATTTAAGGGTTTCCGATTTTTGTAAAGATTTTCTACAGAGACGATTTCCACGAACCCTTGCGGTTTCTAGCTTTCCGATACCTGGCACTGCGAAAGCATCATTCCTGCCGCCTGCTGATTGTCAAGGGATTTGTTAACAGCAGTAAGTTTCATACAGCTTAGGAAGATAGTAGTTGAAGTGCGATCGCACCAGTAGATTGAAGGTTGTGGCAGAGCGATCGCATTAATACACCTCGTCATGAGTACCAATATCGATAAGTACAATCAACTCTTCATCAGAATCGGACTCTTGCTCAAATGTATAGACGATTCTGCAATCATACTCCACCCAACAAGCCCACAAGCCCTCTAACTGATCTTTTAATTTGTGTGCCTTTAAAGCTGGAGCAAACGGGTCATCTACAAGCAATTCTAAAATCTCAAAAATTCTTTAGATTAAATATTTACTGATAGTATCTTTATTTTAAATCAACTCTGCCTCTTCTAAAATCTGGATAGCTGACACACCTATCTTACTTCCCCTCATCCTCCTCTGATTTTGAGGGCGGCAATAACGAGTCAGGTAGTTCATCAAGAGTCTTGTTCACTGCTTTGCAAAACGCTTTCATTTGAGCAACTGTCATCGTCGGTTCTGCCTCTCCCCGTTCCCAACGGCGAATGGTTGAGTTAGCTACACCTATCAGTCTTACTAACTCGTCTTGAGACAGCCCAGCTTCTAAACGTAGTTTTTTAAACGGAGACTCCGTCTCCTGTGGTTGACCTTTTTTGGGTCTTGCCATATGATTAAACCGTCTGATTTGAGCGTTTTTATAAGACGCTTAACTTAATGAAACGGGCAGGCAGCCCAAAAAACTAGCATTTGGCTAGTCGGTTGTCCCGGTAAGTTGTCTTGCCAGAACAAAACGAGCAATTGCCTAGAGCGCGTAAGGCTTTCTGGGCAAAGGCTCTCATGTCCATTACCAGATTATCCATGAAGAAATCCAACGCGCCTTAAAAACGCAACCCGCAAACCTAACTAGCAAAGCATGATGACTTACTTTGAAAAGCTTCATCCTTGGTGCATTATCCGCCCACTCCCAAACCTCCAGCGACGCATCGTCGCCCGTTGCCGTCGCCGCAACGACGCCGAATCCCACGTCCAACTTTTGCGACAGCTAATGCCCAATATTCCCTATGAAGTCGTGTTCGACGTGTCACCCCATGACTCAGACGATTAGCTTCCCCTGCCGTGTACACACATCTTACTTTTAACTCGCCAACGCTGCATTTAGCCCCCCTAGCCCCCCAAATTTGGGGGGAACCGGAATTCTTGCGTCCCCCTTGCATTGGGGGATGCGAGGGGGCGAGAAAGACTTAAGCAGAATTGCACTGACTTAAGAATGCACCCAACCCAACACAACCATGAACCTTCTACGCGATCGCATCAACCCCGAAACCTTTATCATTACGAAACGACAACTCGCCAAGTACTTAAAAATCGACCCCAATCGCATTTGGCGATGGGAAAAGTGGAAGCACGTCCTTTGGGTACATATCCAAGGATTAGGCGGCTACTTCATCAGCTATCGCCAGCTAGAACAGTGGGTAGCCGCTTGCTGTACCTTAATGCGTTCCTGTCGAGACTTGAAAGCACTCGACGCCATTTGGTCAGCCATCAGTCAGGAAGCCAAACGATATACCGAAGACGTCATAGAACGACTCTCCCAACTTTACGAGCAACGAAAATCGCTCGACCAACGCCTAAGGACAAGTTGTTAAGGGATTACCACACTGGTCATCTGGTGCAATCCATCCTTTTACGCTTTCATGTTCTACCAATGCCCAAGACTGCTCGCAGCTTAAAAGCTTGACGCCAGTAGAGGCAGGAATCCGACCGATTGGTGTGCCTTGAGTATTGGCACTAGGGTACACGGAAACTCCTCCAGAACCATAGCCGCGAGTACTCGTACCCAACAAGGGCGCGTACACCCACCCAGTCCCCTGGAATTCCACTTTGTTCGGGCTTTCCGCTTTGGTCACTTGTACCCAGTCTCCTTGTGACGCGCTCACTTCAACAATCACACCCTCCGTATTCGTAGGCAAGTTACCAACGATCGCATAATTACTACCGGGCCCAGAACGCACGTTCAAGCCTTTTGGATCTTTATCGGTAACATAAGCACTAATCTGACAGGTTCGCTGGCTCGAAGCTGTCCTCTTCGCAGGCGTTGCGGTTTTGTTGGTTGAAGCTAAAGCGTCAGCCTTCTGCTCATTAGAGGACTGCGGCGTTTGGGTGGTTGCTGGGGCTGAAGTAGGATTGGCGGTTTCTGCTGGAGAGGATACTCGGTTGGATGAGTTTTTTGCCAGCTCTGCACTCTGACAACCCGCAACAATGCTCCCTAAGAATACGAGCAATAGTAGTGAACTTTTCATAACATTTATCCTATTGCAAATTACAGGTTGAAACTATTAATCCGTCATATAGTCATACTCCAAGACCTGTATTATTGCCTCAGGTTGATACACATTTCTTGATAGAATATTGCAAGATTTAAACTCTACTTTTCCGGTTTTAAGGTTGGAGACAATCCAAAGATACTTGTTGCTGGTCGAGCGCTCATTTAGGGCAATAAGCTCAACACGGAGGTGCGCTCGGAAAAGCGATCGCGTTTGACCTGACCAAAAAGTTCTCAGCCAAAAAGGATATTATCCTAAGTCCACGACTACGGGCTTGCAGTTAGCCGTTTCTGACGTCCGCTCGGACGCTGATGCATCGCAAGCAAGCTGCGGTTGGAACACGAGTCTCAGTCCTTTGGCGCTTTCTGGGACTTCAAATACCACCTCTCCACTTTGTTTATCGCCCGGTTTGATTTCACCGGTTGGGCTTTGGATATCATCTAAAGCGCTAGCCAAAAGAGCGACATCATAAAGTTTATTTTGACTATCGACGAGTTTAAATCCTGAAACTGCAATGATTTGGGGTTGCTGTCCTTGGTTAGCAATTGTGGTACTAACAACAATCCATTTATGGCCTTTATTCGGCTTAATTACTCCTTTACCTTGATGATTCCGCGTGCCATTAACGGTTAATTGCAGGTTGAGGTTGCTATCTTTAATGGCAACCCCTTCGCCCATCCGATGAATCGGTTGCGAGCTTAACTTGGCTGAAGGCTCTAATCCCAGGTTGGAAGATGAGGTAGGACTTGAGCTGGGAGAGGCAGTATCTTGGGATGGAGATGGTGATTGAGCCTGCTTGGTAGAAGAACACCCAACAGCTAGGGTTAGTAGAGCGAGGGTTACAGTCCAGCTAGTGAGTTTTCGGAACAAACGGTTCATCTTACCTGCCAATTGTCAACGTTGTCTTTCTGTTACAGATGTTGACGTTCGCTAGAGAAATTAGAGCCTGAAACTCTAGTCCAAGCTGTTACTTGCCAAAATTAGGCGGATGACTGCCAGGTTCTAGGAAGTCATAGAGGATTTCGTCGGGTTCATCTTCCAGTTCCTCATAGCTGAGAGCAACAAACGTGTCCTCGTCCTTAATCAACATTGTTTTGGCTATTTGGGTGGGAGCGGAACTCGCGATCATTTGGTACAGTTGAGCGACTTGTTGGTTGAGGTGGGTGACTTGATTCTCAAGCGCCTTGACTTGTTCTACGGTTGCGTAGCGTTTGACTTGATTGTCCTTGTGAAAAAACTGTGCCAGGATTTCCTCGACAGCTTCGGATGTGCCCTCACACTGGTGTTGATTTTTATAGGTAAGGAGAGCTTGGTAGAGTGCTTCTGGTAGATAGACGTTCAGCTTTTTGTGATTAACCACAATCGATCCTTTAGGCAATGAAAGAGTATGAGATCGCATTTGCCGTTGCTGAGTGCGATCGCGCTACTTATGATTGTCCAGTACGCGGCGTCACCCAGCGATGCATTAATGCCACTGTGTAAACGTATTTTCCTCCAACCTTAAAATAGCAACAGGATTAAGAGGTAAATCCGTCATGGTACAATTCGACCCACTCCTGCACCTACCCACCAGCGAGGAACTGCCCGATTCCGACGACACCCCTGTGGATAATGAATTTCAAAACCTAATTCCCAACCTATTGCTAGCCGTTTTAAATCTAGTCTGGGGTGAACGCCAAGATTGGTTCTTCGGCATCGACATGGGGATTTACTACCTGTACCAACAAGTGCGTCAACCTGCCCTTGTTCCCGATGGCTTCCTCAGTTTAGGAGTCAAGCGGCGCAAAAGAAAACGGGGACGCTTGAGTTACGTCTTATGGGAAGAAGACAATATCCCTCCCCTATGGGCATTAGAAATCGTCTCCCGAACTCCTGGTGGTGAATATCACGAAAAGATGACCAAATATGCTCAGTTAGGAGTGCTGTACTACACCATTTACAACCCCGACTTTAGTGCGCGTGACAAGCATGAACCCTTTGAAGTGTATCGTCTCGTTGATGGAAAGTATGTCCGACAGCGCAAAGAGCCTTTTTGGATACCGGAAGTTGGCTTAAGTATCGGACGAGGTGTTGGTACTTACGCAGGATGGACACAAGAGTGGCTATACTGGTACGACCAGCAGGGAGAGAAGCTTCCCATCTCAGAAGAAATGCTGGAGCAGGAGCGGCAACGAGCTGAACTGGAACGACAACGGGCTGAACAAGCCGAACTTCAGCTTAATCAAGAACGACAACGGGCTGAACAAGCCGAACTGCAACTTAATCAAGAACGACAACAGACTCAGCAGAAACAACGGGATGCGATCGCGCAACTGTTCTCGTTAGGACTCAGTGTAGAACAAATTGCCGGAGCGTTGAGTTTATCAGTACAGGAAGTGAAAAAGGCGATCGAGGATTGACGCTGCTTGGGCAGCCTCGTCTACTTTCTGTGCGATCGCGCCAAGCATATCCTCTTGCAGGGATTAAAGATAAACGACAATGGAAGGCATCAGGTGCAGAATATTAACGTACTTTTCCTTGAGAGGATATGCGAATTCCTATGAACTTATTATCGAGCTGGCATCGTTTTTCTCCACTGCGAGTAGTGAAGTCAATCGGATTAGTGGTGTTGTGTTGGGTGTTGATCGGTTGTTCGTCACCCACCCAGGCAAGCAATAAAGCCGTTGATTCTGACTTTGAAACTAAAGTTTTGCAGGTTATCCGCAACCATCCAGAAGTGATTTTGGAGTCAGTTCAGGCTTACCAACAGAAGCAACAAGAGCAACAGCAGCAGTCACAAAAGGCTCTCCTACAACAGATGAAAGCTAATCCCAAATTGGCGATTGGCGACTCTCCTACCGAGGGAAATCCTGCTCGCAAAATTGTTCTACTAGAATTCTCTGATTTTCAGTGCCCCTATTGCGGACAGGCGTTTCAGACAATTAAGCAGTTCATGGCGACTCATCAGAATCAAGTGACGCTGGTGTACAAGAATTTCCCGTTAACTCGAATTCACCGGGAAGCGATGCCAGCGGCTAAAGCAGCTTGGGCCGCTTATCAACAGGGTAAGTTCTGGGAGTTCCACAATGCGCTATTTGAAAATCAAGATAAGTTGGGTGAATCGTTTTATGTGAGTACAGCTAAAGCGTTAAACCTGGATTTGAAGAAGTTCGACCAAGATCGCAATAGTAAGGCGACTGAAGCCGCGATTCAGAAAGATGTTGACATGGCTGAAAAATTGGGAATTGGTGGTACTCCGTTCTTTGTGATGAATGGGGAACCGATTTCTGGCGCTCCTGAAATGGGTGATTTGGAAAAACTTTTAGAGCAGGTTAGTAAGTCATGATTAGACCTGTTGCATAAATCTGAGGAGGGTGTTAGCGAAGCGGTAGCGATAGCGAAGCGTTAGCGACGAAGGAGCGTCGGAACGAGCGTCAGCATTTGCAGATGAAAACCTGGGTTCACCAATAAATTCGAGCGCAAATGCTTCACCCCTACAGCTAAAAATATAGCGGTTCTCGATTGCCTAGAACACATCGTAGGGGGGGG
>DATNPC010000979.1:0-6080 GCA_036703375.1 Allocoleopsis sp. | reverse complement strand
ATTGAGACGCTGTCCTTGACCGATGGGCGTGCGGGAGAAGTTTTTGACAAGTTGAGGTAGCCAGCGCTGCAAATCAAATGAAGTTATCCTTGAGTTCGCTAAATAATTTCAAGTCTGCAACGCGATCGCGGACGGCTTGATAGGATTGAGCTTGCTGTAAAACAAATGCACACTGGCTAATGACTTGGGAAATGAGTTCGGCTTGCAGTTGAGACCAGGACGATTTATCGCTGCTCAAGATGCCAACCTCCCCAATCACCTGTTGTTCTTCGACCAGAGGGCAAATGAGAATCTGGCTTTGGGGTGTGAGTGAGAGTTGGTAGGGTGGTGGTAACAGCTCTGGAGGTGGTGATAACCAGCAGGTTTTTCGGAGAAGAGGACGATAGAAGTCGGGAAAGTCCTGCATGTTAATCTGACGACCGAGTGCCGTAGGACAATACTCTGCCTCATGGAACGTGACATATTCGCAAGTCACTGTAGCGAGAGTTGAGTCAGCGTCGTATAGCGCTACCCAGCAGTAATCCGCTTCAAGAATACGGCCCCACTCTTGGACTAAAGTTTGGAGAATCTGGATGTGTGTCGCACCGCTATCGATTTGGTCGATAACCCGTTTAAGAATTTGGGTAGAGGCTAACGCTTGTTTGAGTTGAACCGTCCGTTTCTGAAGTCTGGCGATTAAGTTAACTTGAGTGAGTTCTAAGGTGCGATTTCGCTCCTGCGTTTCTGAGAGTCGATCCTTGACTGCGGAAATAGCCTGCCGTTGCAAGGACTCATCTTGAAAGACCAAGACACCACCAATAATTTCGCCATCACCATTTCCAATCGCTGCTGCTGCGCCGTTAACGGGTCGTTCGGTTCCGTCTTTGGTTCGCAACAAACACCCTGGTGGTAATTTCAAGGAAATTCCGTCTCGGATGACCTGCACGATTGGGTTGTCAATCAGCTGACGGGTATCTTCCTGAATAAACGCGATCGCTGCCGTAATAGGTTGCCCCACAACCTCCGGTTGCAACCACCCAGTCAGTGCTTGAGCTACTGAATCGATTGACGTAATTTTACCATCGCGATCGACAACAATTGTCGCATTACCCATACTGTTGAGCGTATTGGCTAACGCACTTTTTGTATTCTCCGTCCGCTGCTCTAGCTCGTGTCGGCGCAGGGCAATTTCAATTGTGGTATGAACTTCTCGTTCTTGAAAGGGTTTGACGAGATAACCAAAGGGGTTAGTTGCGATCGCTCGACTCAAAGTGGCATCATCGGCATGAGCGGTCAGATAAACCACAGGAATATTAAATTTCTTTCGGATTTGTTCGGCGGTGGCTATCCCGTCCATCTCACCTTGCAACCGGATATCCATTAAAACCAATTCGGGTTTAGTTTCACGAATCAACTGCATCGCCTCCTCTCCTGAGGCGACGCTGTCTACAACCTCATGTCCCATGTTCTCTAAAGCTTCTTGGAGATACCAAGCTGCAACGCTTTCATCTTCAACAATCGCTATTCTTGCCATAGCTCATCACTCCAACAACGATAATTGACGAAATAGGACAATGCAAATAATTTATTGTTAGTTCGCTTTTCTTCTGAGTTGAAGTGGAGTAGGAATACACTTTGATGGCTTTTTTTAAAATCAAACTCTAAGTATTATCACTTTCAAGGCTTTATTCTCGACATCCCCCTTTCCAGGAAAAGACGAGAGGGTGGAAAAGAGGATGGGGTTTGAGTGAATGACTGTTCTAGTCGAGTTAGATAACAAAACACTGCAAATTCTGAAGATTGAGAACCCGAGCTAATTTTTCAATCTTCTAACAGCATTTTTGGAAATTTATCTTTATCATTAGATAATAGCATTTTTGAAATTTTTCATCAACTGGGATACTCAATTGTATTTAATTTAGGTGATAACAACTATTGGTTTAGTTTATGCTGAATCGGAAATTTAATTTTGAAAAGAGTAAAGTCCCCTCTCTCAAACTCAAGGACACCTTGCAGTTGATTGACTAAAACCGTCACCAATTTCAAACCCATCGATTGAGACTTTTTCAGATTAAAGTCGGCGGGAAGTGTGTTGCCTTGATTTCCGACTATCAAAAGTAACTGCTGTTCGTAGATCGCTTCAAGAGTTACAAAAATTTGACTATTAGCAGGTTCTCTACAACCATGCTTTAAGGCATTAGTAATTAATTCATTAGCAATTAGACCGCAAGGAATAGCTCGGTCTAGATGAATAAAAATCTCAGATTTTGAATTCATCCTAAAAGCATTAGGATTAGTTCTATGGTAATAGATACTCAATAAATTAGCTGATAGTTTTTTGATGTATTCAACCAAGTTGATTTGAGCAAAATCCTGCGCTCGATATAAACTTTCGTGAACGAGTGCCATTGAATCAACGCGATTTCTACTGTCTTGGAGAACTTCCCGGACTTTTTCGTCTTTGGTGCGATTTGCCTGGAGGTAGAGCAAATTGGAAATGATGTGCAAATTGTTTTTCACTCGATGGTGGATTTCTGCTAACAACACTTCTTTTTCTCGGAGCGATGCTTTAATTTTCTCCTCTGCCTTTTGGCGCTCATTCTCGGCTCGTTTGCGATCGCTAATATCGCGACCCTCGGGAATTAGTAGAATGATGTTCCCCGCATCATCTCGAACAGGTTTGATGGAAAAATCAATCGTCGCCACGATATCTCCCGCCCCTCTCACATCAACTTCATAACGCACAAACTCACCGGATACAGCTCTCGCGATCGCTTGCTGTAATTCCTGCTGGGTTTGGGGGGAGATCGTCCACCAGTAAGTTTCCCAAAACGGTTTTCCCACGGTATCGCACTGCTGAAGACCTGCAAAATCTAATGCTGTCTGATTAGCTTCAAGCAGCGTGCCATCCGGTGACATCAGTCCAGTGAACTGGAAGGTATTATTAAAAATTGCCCGAAATCGCCGTTCGCTTTCGCGCAGTGCCTCTTCCATTTGCTTGCGATCGGTAATGTCGCGCCCCACGGCTTGGAACTTGACGCAGCAACCTTGTTCGTCGAAGATTACTCGGTTATTCCACTGCGTCCAGCGAACTTCCCCATTCACAACCACCCGATTCTCAATAGTGACTACGGGATTTTCTACATTCAGGGTGTGGAGGAGTTGCTCGACCTTTTCCCGGTCTTCCTCAAAAATGGTTGGTTCATAGCTTGTCCCGATCAATTCTTCCCGCATTTTTCCGAAATAGCGGCAGTAGGCTTCATTGACAAAAGTCAGTGTCCCATCGGGTTGGAAGCGACAAATCAGTTCTGTCTGCTGTTCGAGGATGGCAAGGTAGCGCTCCTCCGATTGTCGTAACGCTGCCTCGGCTCGTTTGCGCTCGGTGATATCTTGAATCTGACCAATCAGATACAGAGGTTGACCTTGAGCATCGCGTACCAAAGAGCCGCTTAAGAGAATCCATACGGCATGCCCCAGTTTATGGAGGTACCGCTTCTCCATCTGGTAGTGACGAATCTCATCATTGAGTAATTGGTTTACGTAGTTGAGGTCGGTATCGAGGTCATCGGGATGAGTAATAGCTTGGAACTTCGTTGCTAACAATTCCTGTTCTGAGTAACCCACAATCTCGCATAGGGAGCGATTGACTTGTAGCCAACGACCATCTAAAGCAACCAGTGCCATACCGATCGCCGCATAGTCAAAGGCATTCCGGAATCGCTCTTCGCTGTGAAGAAGTGCCTCTTCCACCAGCTTTCGTTCGCTAATTTCACGTTCCAGTTCCAGGTTGGCTTTTTCGAGCTGAGCTGCACTAGGGAGCGCGAGTGCTTTAGGCACTAAAGGGATGAGCGTTAGCGCGGTGTACATTGAAACCAATGCGGTTATCGCTTTGATCGATCCAGAGAGCCAATAAGTCGGATACCAGAGCGTCCAAATTTCCAAAAGATGGGTAGTGCCGCAAGCAATGATAAATGCCCCAAACAGCCAAACAATCCAGTTAAAGGGCAAATCGCCACGCTTGCGGACGAAATAGATTAGCGTGATGGGAATTGAGTAATACGCGATCGCAATCAGAGCATCAGACGCAATATGCAGTCCCACCAACTCGGACTTCCAGAGGTAGCAATGCCCATGAGGAATAAACCCTCCTGACACAAAAAGGTTTTCTAACACTTGCAAGCTCAAATCTCCCCCCTTACCTGAACTTGAAACAGATGTAACAGATTGTCGTCTTACTCTAGCTAGCCTAAACGAAGCCCTAAATTCCTTGCCATAATGGTCTCAGGTAAGCCAAACTATGCAACGAGCCAATGACGGCAGTAGTAAGAGAGGTTAGAGCGTGCCGTATTTAATCCAAAACCCAGAGGCATCTGACCCAGAAATTCACGAACTGAGATTTGGTTTAAACACAATTGGGCGGGAGATTAATAACAGCATCATCGTACTCCACAAAAGTCTTTCTCGTTATCACGCTCAGCTCATCCTCAGCGATGAACGTGCGCTCCTTACGGATTTGAATAGCCTGAATCATACGTTCGTCAATGAAAGAAAAATCGAGCAGTGCGAACTCAAAGAGGGAGACTCAATCCGTTGCGGAAATGTTGTGTTTAAGTTCGTGCAGACACTGAACAAGGACACGCCCGTGGAACTCAAAGATGATGAGGGTTCCGAGTTATCGATTGTCAGACGCTTCTCACCCAACGCAACCCGCGTCGTCATCCAAGACTTACTCGACGAGCGCCATTCTGGTCATCACGGTTCAGCGCTCCGACTGCGGCAAAAGGATAGCGACCAACGGGCTGTAGACAAGTTAAAAATTCTCTTGGAGGTGAGCAAGCAACTCTCCTCTCCTGAAGAACCCGATCGCTTGTTAGTGAAAATTCTCGATCTGCTGTTTGAGATTATGAATGTGGATCGAGCCGTGATTCTCTTAGTTGAGGAAGAAACGGGCGAACTCGAACAAAAGGCGGTGAAGTTCCGACCGGGCATCTCAAGTAACGAGCAGTTCTACAGCACGACGATTACTAATTTTGTCTATCACAACGGCGATGCTGTTTTAATTGCTGATGCGACAAGCGATCGACGATTTCACGAGGCCAATTCAATTCTCGTACAAGAAATTCATGCCTCCATGTGCGTCCCTCTCAAGCCGAGAGAGGAGGTGATTGGGGTGTTGTATGCGGACAATCTTTCGCGAGCCAATGTTTACTCCCAGGAGGATTTAGAGTTCCTAACTGGTCTGGGCAACCAAGCCGCGATCGCAATTGAAAACACGCATCTCTACAATAAGATACAAACCGAAGCGGTGATGCGGACAAAACTAGAGCGTTTCTTTCCCCAAGCAGTCAGTAGAAAGCTCAAGGAAGAAGGCAATTTAGAGATTGTTGATACTGAGGTGACAGCGCTATTTGCAGACATCAGCCGCTTCACGCAACTCTCTTCTATGATGGAACCCCGCCAAGTGATTGAGATGCTCAATGAGTACTTCCGGGTGATGGTAGAAGAGATTGTGTTTCCTTACGAAGGCACCCTGGAAAAATATATTGGGGATGCCCTGCTGGCTGTTTGGGGTGCGCCGTACCGACGAGATGACGATGCTTGCCGAGCCGTTCAAGCTGCAATTACCATGCAGCAGGCTGTTTGCCACCTTAACGAGCAGTGGCTGGAGAAGCGCGATTTACAAATTCAAATTCACATCGGACTCAATACGGGCATGGTGGCAGCGGGAAATATTGGTTCCCAAAAGCTGATTCAATACGCTACTATCGGCGATACGATTAATGTGGCCAGTCGCATTTGTAGTACTGCCCAAGCCGGTGAAATCTTGATTTCCCAGACTACGCTCAATCGACTGGGCGAGAGTTACCCAATTGAAACACCAACGTCGGACTCCACAGACACCGTGTCGAGATGGCAAGTGAAAATAGCCAATACTGAGACTAAAAGCGATCGCTGGCTATCCGTTGAACAAATTCCGCCAGCTTATGTCAAGGGAAAAGACCAACCCCTTCAACTCTATCGCGTCCTTTGGGACAGTGAGCAGTGAGCAGTGAGCAGTGAGCAGTGAGCAGTGAGCAGTGAGCAGTGAGCAGTGAACAGTG
>DATNPC010000978.1:0-8742 GCA_036703375.1 Allocoleopsis sp. | reverse complement strand
CGGAGCGGCTTTGGGAACGAGTGGCGGGACTGGAACTTGGGTTCCTCGGATTTTTGGAAGCGATCGGATTTTCGAGGCTTTGATTTGTCAGCATGGCGTCCCTCAAATCGATCGCTTTTGCCAGCTGCCTTAGGATGCGATTTAAAGTCGGCTCGTTTTGAGCGATCCGGTTTTTCTAACTGAGGCTTACCAGGATGAGGATGCCGAGACTTACGAGGCTTAGGGGAATCAGCTATTTCGTCTTGGGAACGGGAAAATTTGCGATTTTCACGCGGTTCGCGGAAGGGCTTCCCTTGCTTTGGCTTGCTAGGGGCGTGAGAGCGGCGGTTTTGATTAGCCATATTGGTAGAAACTGAGGACTTTATTGATGGGGATCGAGTTCTAAGTGCGCCAATAACTGGAGCAGGCGCTGAGGATCGGTTAGATAGAGGTATCCAAGTAACGTTTCTAAACCGGTTGCTTGTTGGTAAATTTTGGGATCGAGACGTCGAGGACTCCCTGTTACAGCATTGCGTCCGCGCCGCAAAATGTCTAGTTCGGGTTCTGTGAGGTAGGGTTCGAGCGATCGCAAATGGTTAGCTTGACTTTCTGCTCTGACTTGTCCTACGACCTGCTGATGATAATCAGAAATTCGTCTAGGTGGCAGCAGATAGCAGGTTCGGATATAAAGTTCATAGACCGCATCTCCCAGATACGCCAATGACGCAGGGGATAGTTGCTGGAGCTGAGAATTAGAGTAGGTGGTGCAACTCAGCAATTGTGTGAATCGGTTATGTATCCACGATTGCGCCGAGTTGATTTCCAAGACGTTTGAACTCTCTTCCTCCTTTAATGTCACTACCTCTGCTCGACTTTGACTTTATTGAATTGCTTAGATTTTAGCGTTGCCTGGACTATTCGACATGCTCGGCCATAGATTCCCCTCTTCAGGCATCTATCTCTGGCTTACAGAGTAAGGGCGGGTTGTAAGCCCGCCCCTATCAGCTTGCTAAAAGGTCTCTTTAGCTACTTTTGATGTTCGCCAAAGCGTCCTCAACAGATGGTTGCAGCGACAGAAATTTTTCTAGGCGTACCAACTTGACCGTTTGAGTCACGCGGGGATTCGTTACAATTTGCAAGCTTCCCCCAAGAGTTTGAGCCGCCTTTACTAACTGCACCAAAGCGCCCAGCCCGGAGCTATCGACAAAGTCGATCTTGGAGAGATCCAAAACAACGTTTGGTGGACCATCCTCTATACATTTGCTGACCACCTTACGAAAGGTGGCTTCTGAAAATGCGTCTAGCAATCCAGTGAGGCGGAAAAGTTGGCTATTTTCCCTGACTTCGCGAGTGCCCCTTAAGCTGACTGTCAGGGTTAGTGGCTCAGGAATAACACCCTCCTAGCTGTAGCGTACTAACATCACAACACATTGACATTCCCACAGCTGAGCTTGCGGCTCGATTGAGGGATTCTTAGGGTCGATCGAGTCTCGTCTGATTTAAAGATGTATTATCTTTCCAGTCTTTGACTCAGGAAGTCTAAAACTTCCTTGTAGATCGCTCCTTAAGCTAATTCCGGTGTGTCGCACCGTACTCGTTTAGCTGATCTATGGACTCCTAATACATTTTAAGCGTCCAAAGCCGCTATAGAACTTTCTTCGTATCGAATAGTATAGCGAGAAGTTCCCGTCTAATTTAGAGTACTGAGATCTTTTTGGCAAGAGTTTATTTTTGGGGACTAGGGGGGGTGAGTGTGAGTCGGGAGTGGTAACGGTTGTCCTCCTCCCCACGACTTAGTCCCCCATGCGTGACGGCTAGCTGTTGATCCCTACGGCTACTTGACGCTGGGAGCGCATTAACTCGACAAAGCGCTCGAACAGGTAGTCGGCATCGTGAGGGCCAGGACTAGCCTCTGGGTGGTACTGCACGGAGAAGAAAGGCAACGTTTTGTGGCGTAACCCAGCAACCGTGCGATCGTTCAGGTTGAGATGGGTAATTTCTACATCAGCATCTAAAGTATCGGCATTAATGGCAAAACCGTGATTCTGGCTAGTAATTTCTACCTGCCGCTGTAAACCTGCTGGATGATTTAAGCCCCGATGTCCAAATTTGAGCTTGAATGTCTCTGCTCCCATGGAAAGTCCCAGAATCTGGTGTCCCATACAAATACCAAACACTGGCTTCTGTTGCTGCAATAAGGCTTTAGTCGTTGCAATCCCTTCGCTAACGGCAGCCGGATCGCCGGGGCCATTGGATAAGAAGATTCCGTCTGGATTGTATTTCAGGATTTCTTCGGGTGGGGTATCGACGGGAACTACAATCACGCGGCAACCGTAGCTGGCAAGACGCCGCAGAATGTTACGTTTTATGCCAAAGTCGATCGCGACAACGGTTAGAGGTTGGCCCTCAGCCGCACTCATGACGGGGCGAAACTCCCAGTTGCTTTCGGTGGGATCGGACCACTCGTAGACCTCTTTCGTCGTTACCTCCGGAACTAGGTTTAATCCGGCCATACTGGGAGCTGCCTGAACTTGCTTGAGTAGCTCGGCAGGTTCCAGAATTTCTGTGGAGATACCACCATTCATCGCCCCTGTGGAGCGAATTTTTCGAGTCAGGGATCGGGTATCGATGCCGTAAATGCCTAGGATATTATGTTTCTTAAAGTAATCGGGCAAGGACTGAGTAGAACGCCAGTTACTAGGACGGCGAGCAATGTTACGAGCGATCGCGCCCCGAATTTGAGGATAGGCCGATTCTTCATCTTGGGGGTTAACACCCGTATTGCCTAATTCAGGATATGTAAATGTGACAATCTGACCGTAGTAACTGGGATCGGTTGCCACCTCTTGATAGCCTGTCATAGCCGTGTTAAATACGACCTCTCCAATCGCCGTACCAGTGGCCCCGAAAGACCAACCTTGGTAAGATGTCCCATCTGCAAGTACGAGGAGAGCAGGTTGAGGAGTTGAAATAGGCATAAGCAGTGGTTAGTTGTTTGTTGTTTGTTGTTAGTTGTTCGGTGGCAACGAGTGACGGACAACTAATCACTAACATGCTACTATCTCAGGGTTTGAAGGCAAGGCTGGAGTTGCCTTGGAAGGTCAATTGTGAGGAAGCGATCGCAATATTAACGCAATAGGGTTTGCGACATACCACAACTGGGAAGTCAGCTAGCCGAAAAGACGTGCGGCTTCTGCGCGATTTAACAGGAACGCGGAAATCCCCTCCTTCAAGCCGAGCCGGTTATATCAAGCCTTTAGGTGAGTACCCGCAATGGCTAAAGAGGAGATTGTGAGCGGGAAGCCGAAGGTACGGAGGCTTCCAATACATTTGGTAGCTGTAACCGATCAATCCAGTCTTCAACTGCCTGTGTCATCGTCTTTTCTTTTACCTCTGCATAGGCTTTTAGTTTTAGGTAGCGCTTCTGGGAAAGTCTTATTCGGATTGATTTCTCTTTCATACGTGTATCACTAATATGGATACATCTAGGGTATCATGAAGAAGGTTGATAACCCGTCCGACTGTATGGAACAGACAGGTTTAATCCGAAGTAGAGGTACGACTCTTACCGCAGCAACATCAGAGATCGGGGAAAGAACATGACCACTGGTTCGCATTGGTTACGCCCTGCGGTAAAACATCAGCCAAGCCATGTTGTACGTAAAGTTATATACCTGCGGAAGGCGGGTGTCTGCCTGGGTTCTCCATCAGGAGATAAAGGTCGCTCTGACCAGAGATGCGGTGTCAGACTCGGACAGGATTTAGTTCCTGACTTGTATTACTACAAGTACCCAACAGAGCAACGGCAAATGAGACAGGAAACACTGGTGCGTTTTGTTGAAGCTCCGGCTTCAGCAAAACAAGCCGGAGTACTTCACGCTAAAAGAGGAACTGCTCACAAGTCATTAACGTGCATGCCTTCTCTCGATCGCTTTGCGGTGCCTCTTCGGGGCAATCACCTTTGGCGTTGCGCTTTACGCAATCGCGCAGTCATCCTTCTGTTTTCCAGCACGCTGGCAGTGATGAGTGTAGCTTGCAGCCGCATTAATTCGTCGCAGCATTCTGAGTCCCCGCAAGCGCCAGTTGCCACAGTGCCAACGCCTAGCCCTCCTGCCGATTCAGCAGATAATCCCGAGCCAGTAGCGACACCAAGCAGCCAACCCAAGCTGAGTGACAAGGAGGCTTACGAACAGGCAGTAGATGCGGCTTTAAGTGCTGAAAGTATCGGTCAGTCAGCTCAATCGCCTGACGATTGGCGGTTGGTCATCAGTCGTTTGCAAGAAGCCATCAAACTCTTAAACCAGATCCCATCCTCTAGTCCTTATCATGCGCCAGCTCAATCTAAACTGGCACAATATCAGAAGAATCTACGCCTAGCCCAACAACGCTCGACCCATCCTGGCTCTAGTAGCGCTTCAAAAACTGCCATTGCTCTTACACCGGGAACCGTCTTCCAACCTGTTGGGCCTTCTTCTCAAACACCTGGAGCATCGTCTCCAACTGCCAAATCGACGCCAGAAGCTGACTCAACCGATGAGTCAACCGATGATACAGAATCAACAACGAACACAGCCAGCCCACAGATCTTTAAAGCCCCCATCAAGCGTCGCATGCATCAGACGCCGGTGATTGATGTCACCTTCAATGGCAAACAGACGTTTGAGATGGTCGTCGATACAGGAGCTAGTGGCACTGTAATCACACAGGCAATGGCTCAACGTCTGGGCATTACTCCATCGGGCGAAGTCACCGCCAGTACAGCCAGTGCTAAGGGAGTCAAGTTACGCACTGGTAAGGTTCAGTCAATTGCTGTTGCTGGCGCTGTGGTCAAAGATGTCCAAGTCGCGATTGGTAGTCCCGATCTAGAAATTGGACTGCTCGGTCAAGATTTTTATAGCAAATATGATGTCTTGATTCGACAAAATGTCGTTGAATTTCACCCACGCTCCTCCTAGGAAAATAGCAGGAGGAGAGGAATTTTCAGGTTTTAGTGGAGAAACTTGACTAACTGCTCCAGTTTTGACCAAGCGGCACCGTTATACATAACTTCCCTAGCAATCTCAATTCCTGCTTTGTGGTCTTCTAGGGGAACCAAACCTGCCACTTGTAGCGCTAACGAGGCGTTGAGTGCCACAGCATCCTGCTGAGCTTGCGTTCCCTTGCCTTGCAAAACATTTCGGAGAATCGTGGCATTTTCCTCAATATCACCGCCTCGCAGCGCTCCTGTGGGTGCTGGTGTTAGACCTATGTTTTGGGGATTGAGGGTGGTTAAGCTCACCTCGCCATCTGACAAGATTGCCAAATCGGTTTCGTCTGCTAATCCCGCTTCATCGAGTTTTTCTCGTCCATAGAGCGCGATCGCTTTTGATGTTCCCATCTGACGCAATGCATGGGCAAGAGTTGCCACGAGACTTGGGTCGCAAACCCCAAGTACTTGACCTGTAGGACGTAAGGGATTTACGAGCGGGCCCAAAAGATTAAACACCGTTCGCACTTTGAGTGTTTGCCGCAGCGTGCCTACTGCCTTCAATGCAGGATGCCAACCCCGAGCAAACAGAAACGTCACGCCGACTTCATTGAGTGCGGCTTGGACTTTCTCCGGGGGGGCTGATAAGTTGACGCCCAATGACTCTAAAACATCTGCCGATCCCACGCGACTAGAAGCAGAGCGATTGCCATGCTTAGCAACCCGGACACCCGCAGCAGCAGCAACAAAGGCTACAGCGGTGGAGATATTAAACGTTGAGGCACCATCTCCACCCGTACCACAGGTATCTATAACGGGCGTGCTATGGTCTATTTCCGTATTTTGTAAGCATTGAGATTGCAAGCCAAATGCCATCCCCGCTAGTTCTTCTGCGGATACACCTTTAGCCTGGATAGCCGCAAGAATCGCACCCGATAAAACATCAGGTATTTCCTCCTGAAGCCATCCCTGCATCAGCTGTGATGCTTGGTCGATGGACAGAGATTGCCGGTCTAGTAGCTGTTGTAATAAGCTAGACCAGTCGGTGGTAGTAGGGATCATCACAGAAGCGGGGTTATTCATAGCAAGGTTGCGAGGTAGCGATCGCGTACTCTTTAACAGAGTTTTAATGGATACTGCGGCTGAAAAATTATATCCTGCCGCGACTTGAGAAAAAATCTAGACGCTGAACGCCCCGCACTGTTATGAGTAACTGGTTTGATACAGCTCGTTTTGGCATGTTTGTCCATTGGGGACATAGCTCTCAACAGGGCTGCGAATTATCTTGGCCACTGGTTGGGGGTGTATTCAGCCTGCCTTTCTCTGGCGACATTCCGGTTGAGCAGTACCACAGCAGCGCCCTCACGTTTAATCCGATTGAGTACAAGCCAGATGAGTGGGCGCGGATGGCTAAGCGCCTGGGTATGCAGTACGCGATCTTGACAACAAAGCATCATGATGGCTTTGCCCTATTTCACACCCAACAATCGGACTTTTCCATCCAAAATACTCCTTATAACAGAGACATTGTCCGAGAATTTGTCGAGGCGATGCGATCGCAAGGAATTCGTATTGGCTTGTACTTCTCGTTAATCGATTGGCATCATCCGGATTATCCAGCGTTTACTGAAGCGGATAAGCCGTATCGATTTGGTCAGTATCGTCAGCCCACACCCCAACAGTGGGAACAATTTCTTGCGTTCATGCGAGGACAAATACAAGAGTTACTAACTAACTACGGAAAAATTGACATTCTCTGGTTTGATGGCAGTTGGGAACGCATACCCGAACAGTGGCAGGCGAAAGAACTAGAGGAAATGATTCGCTCGTTGCAACCAGATATTTTAATCAACGATCGCTTACCCGGCGCAGGTGATTTTGAAACACCAGAGCAGTTTATCCCACCCCAACCGCCCGAACATCCTTGGGAAACCTGCATGACGATTAATGACAGTTGGGGATACAACGAGATCGACAAAAACTTTAAATCCCCTCGCCAGTTAATCCACTCTTTGTGTGAAGTAGCAGGTAAGGGGGGCAATTTATTGCTCAATGTTAGTCCGATGGGAAATGGTCAGATTCAGCCAGAACTCCTCGAACGGTTGGCAGTCCTAGAAACCTGGATGGCTGGCAATAGCGAGAGTATTATTGGTACGCGATCGGGGTTGGAACCTTGGCAATTTTACGGGCCTTCCACCCGTAAGGGAAATCGGATTTATCTACACTTGCTGATGAAGCCGTATGAAAGTATTTCGGTACGTGGGATACCGATTAAACGGATTCAATCGGTGCAAATCTTGGCTGATGGTACGACACTAGAGTACACAACACGCTGTTCAATTGTGGATTCTATTATGAATCCCGATCCGTTGGGTGAGTTGACGATTCAGGTGCCAGAAGAAGTAATAGACCCTTACGCTACTACGATCGCTATTGACTTGGTTGCATCGGAATCTATTGAATAAAAATGAGCTAAGGATAGAGTATAAGCTATTCTTAGTCTAATTGACCCAAAAGAGAATTATTAAAAATTTCTTGTGGGATGGGCATCTTGCCCGTACCAACAGCGAACTTAAAGTTCTCAGATTTTCTTCCAGTATCAGCAGCTCTCTGGAGTAACAACGGGTGATTTGAGCAATGTCAAAATGGGATTGCCCCAATTTGGCAAAATTGAGAGGCTCCTGTTAGAAAGTTAGTCAATTTAACAAGATAAATCTTTGTAATTATCCGCTGCTTTATTGGTTGGTGTTAGTTTAAAACTGTAGTGAAGGCTCTAGTATCTACCGTTTCAGGAGAGCCAACTTATGAAGATTCGTCTGTTAAAAAATTGCTTGATGGGTTTTGTTAGTGCGTTAGTGATTGCTTCAGGACTTTCCCGATTAACGCCTACCAATGCCACGACACGCTTCTATTATTCTGTTACTGACCTGGGACTTCCCGCGTTTCCCCCTGAGTCTGTGGGTATCTCAGATGTTAGTAGCCTTAATGATTATGGACAAGTCCTTGGCCATGCGACGATCCTTTCAGGCATTCACTACAGTGCAAGCATCTCATTTTTATGGAGTAATGGCGCAATAGGAGTTGTAGCTAGTAGGTACAGTAGCGCTAGTAACATCAACAACCTAGGACAATTCGTCGGTTCGATGGCTTTTCAGATTGGAACTACCCCAGTTGGAGCGCCTGTTATGGGCCCTCCCCACGCTGTCTTGTGGAGTAATGGCAAGGTGACAGACCTAGGTACCCTCGGAGGCACATCCAGCTCTGCTTATGGCATCAATGATGCGGGACAAGTAGTCGGCACTGCGGCAACTAGCAGTGGTAGTCATGCTTTCTTGTGGAGTAATGGCATGATGAAAGACTTGGGTACCCTTGATGGTAATAACAGTTGGGCTTATGGCATCAACAATCGGGAGCAAGTAGTTGGCTGTGCGTCAACCAGCAGTGGCAATCGTGCCTTCTTGTGGAGTAATGGCGTGATGAAAGACCTAGGTACTCTCGACGGCTACCCTTCCAGTTGCGCTGATGAGATCAATAGCAGGGGACAAATCGTCGGTACTGCGTCCGCTCCTGGTAGTACTTATACTCACCATGCTGTCTTGTGGACTAAGGACGCGATAAAAGACCTAGGTACCTTCGGTGGCAAGAACAGCTGGGCTTATGGCATCAATAATCGGGGGCAAGTCGTGGGTTCAGCGGAAACCACTAATGGCTCTTTCCATGCTTTTATGTGGGTCAATGGCAAGATGATAGACCTCAACAACCTGATTCCTGCCAAGTCTGGCTGGCAACTCACGAAA
>DATNPC010000977.1:0-5690 GCA_036703375.1 Allocoleopsis sp. | reverse complement strand
AACTTGCTGAATTACAAAACTTCTTTGGGGATGAGTGCGTACAGGTAGCCCTTTCTCAGGGAGAAGGGAATGCCAGGTTGACGGATACTAATACAGCAGTGATTTACTCTGTCATTCTTCACGATCGCACGGCAATGATTTTGCGATCGCCTGACGGAGCTATGAAGTATTATCCGGTTGCGATCGCTCAGTCAGACTTAGAAACAGAAATTAACCAGTTGCGCTATTTCCTAGAATTGCGATCGACTGAAGAATATCTGCCCCAAGCTCAGAAAATTTACAACCTACTGCTGCGTCCTTTAGAAACAGATTTGGCGGCTCTCAAGCCCAATACTGTAGTGTTTATCAACGATGGAGTCTTGCGGAAGGTGCCGATGACGGCACTACACGATGGGAAAGACTTTCTTATTCAAAAGTACCCGATCGCCACAGTTCCCAGTCTCAGCCTCACCGCTCGCAAACCCTTAGATCGCAGCAGCCTTGAGGCTCTTAGTCTGGGTTTAACCGTCGAGCGCCCACCTTTTGCTCCTCTGACGAACGTAAAAACGGAGGTAACAGCTGTCACCCAAATTTTAGGCGGTACAGAACTGCTCGATCGCGAATTTACGCTTGCCAACTTGAAAACGCAACTGCAAAAAAAGAGTTACCGCATCGTTCATATCGCAACCCATGGCAAGTTTGGTGTTGATGCTCAGAGTACGTTTTTAGTCGGATTCGATCGGCGAATTAGTATCGAGCAACTCGATAACCTTTTGCGCTTGAGAAATAGTGGCCAACCGGTAGAACTGCTAACCCTGAGTGCTTGTCAAACCGCTGCTGGTGACGAGCGATCGGCTTTAGGGATTGCGGGTGTTGCCGTTCGTGCTGGAGTGGAGAGCGCTTTAGCAACATTGTGGTATATCAATGATGAAGCAACGGTATCGTTGATTGAGGAATTTTATCGTCAACTCCGCCAGACTGACAACTCCAAAGCCCAAGCTCTCCGACAAGCACAATTGAAGATGATTGCTGATGTAAACTACAACCATCCAGCCATTTGGTCGCCCTTCATCCTCATCGGGAATTGGTTGTAGACATGCTGTTTACCGCTTCGCTTCAATGACGAGTTAGGCGCTTTGAATCATCTTCTGCCCCCCGCCCTCTGCCTTTTGCTATATCTGAGCAGAGCGCTAGCTAGTTGACCTGGAACGGATGCACACAGCGAAACATTTTCTCTTTGGAACAGTTTGAGGATGCCAAAAGCCTCTAGGGGAGAACGGAGGTGGTAGCTAGCTTTGAACAGAAAAGGGCTGATTCGGTTGGCAGTTAGAGGTGCATTTTCCCAGATTGTCAGTGTGTAGCCGTCGTCGCTTGGTAATAGCGAGTAATTAATCATTGACTGAACTCTTCTGGCGTGGAAAGACTTCCTTTTCATCGGAGATAAATAAACCTCACCGCATAAGCGGACTGCGGAGCTGTTCGCAATGTCTTCTACTGATTACTCAGCAAAAAAATGAGTCTTTTATGTACTAGACAACAAAAGTTTACGTCCCTTAAACCTCTCTGAGGTTGCTGAAGGCTTGGCTCTTAATCATGCTTCTATTCAATGGCGTCATCGATAGTATAAGTCCTGTTCAGTGACTGCCTAAACTTCTTTACACATACAGCTTGTTGCTCTACAAGAGCTTTCAAAATATTTAGGTAACTCAGCGTGTAATTAATTGTATTGACCTGCTTAGTTTTTCTTTCCCAGAGGGATTAATAAGAGAGTAGGGTTTTGGGTGGAACACATACGAGCATGACTAACATTTACTCAAAAATTGGACTTATGTGTGCTGGGATGGCGTTATTTGCGATCGGAACGGCTACCCCCGCTACCGCATATCGGATTTACAACGACCGTACTGAATGGGAAAATGATGTTTCCGATTTGGGAGTAATGACTACCGAGGGATTTGATGAAGTGCCGATAGGAGCTATTGCTGCTGGAACTACCTTTGAGAGTGGTCTCGTGCTACAAGAGCCAGCATTTGCTACTATCTTAAACACCGATAACACAGTCTTGACGGATGAATTAGGTTCAGTCAAATTTTTGTTTGAGGAGCCAGTGTTTGCATATGGGATGGATTTAAATCTTAAAAAACGTCTTTCCCTAGAAATTGTTACAACAGTTGATAATAGTGAATATAGCTCTTATAACAACGTGGGTTTTAGTACTCCTTTTTATGGTTGGATAGTAGAACCAGGAGAAGCCCCCATCTTGGGTGTATCTGTGGGAACTTGTAGGATAACTTGCGGATTTATTCCTCTTGGAACTAAGTTGTTTGTTGACAATGTTAGAGTGGTTGAGCAGGCAAAGTCAGTCCCAGAACCTCCGCTAGTATGGGGTATCTTACCAGCTCTCTGTTTTAGCTGGTTATTCAGAAAAACAGTAAGCATTAGTCCCACTCACTAATAAAAACAAGCAGAAGCCCTTGGCTACCAACGCCAAGGGCTTCGCATTCGAGTCGTGATGAGTAGTGTGATGTGTTTCTAAATACCCGATAAAATCCCTTTCAGCAGGTATGATTCAATCTGAACACAGAACTTGCCGCATTTGGCGCATATTTTCTGGCAATTCCATATGCATCGCCTGTTGAATGAACACGGTTGGGATCGGAATGTTTGGTGTTGCTTGCACGGAGTAGGTGAGCAACGTACCATTCCCGCAATCTTGCAGTTTTAGGTCTGCCATAAAATCGGTAAAGGTACCTTTTTCTAGGCGGAACTGAATGTGCTGCCCCAGTACCTCAAAGACGCTCAGGTGGATTTCAACTTGAGCAGTGAGAAACAAAAAGGCTTTTTTGGCAACTTGATACAGACGTTTGACTTCACCTCGATGCAAGACTTCGCTCTTGGTAATATCGGGGAAGTATTGCACCCAACGGGGGTAATCGGTTAGCTGTTGCCAAACGTCCGAGCGGGCTATGGGTAAGTACATTTGTGCGGTGACAGCACCCCCCCAGGCTGAGTGCGATCGCGTTTCCAGCAAAATCTCCCCTTGCAAAAGCGCCTTTTGCTGACTCCACGCTAGATTGGGCATTGGATTATTCAAGTCTTTGAAAGAACGTGCAATCATAATCGTTGAGCCACTCCTCAACCCATAAGATTACGGTTTAAGTTGGGCATCTTTACTCTTTAGTACACCAGGCTGGTTCTCTAATTTACCAATTTATAAAAAAATCTTTAAAAAATGAATCAAGGGGTTGTAAAGCTTCTAATAATTTAATCTCTCCACCATAAAGTTCATCCATTCGCCACATCGGCTCAAACCCTTTAGGATTAAGGCTTCACAACTTTAACCTATGATTGAAGCCTAAGTGTTTCTACTTAAGCCCATCTCCCGGCTGACGTGCAAGGTATCACGGTTGCTACGGATAGACCTATCATAGTGGTCACGGCTCCTCAGTTAGTGGCACTTGCTCGGATTAAACACTTAGTTGACGATCGCTTCAGGGGATAGAGCGATCGCAAAACAGACCTTGTTAACTGAGCAAGTATCAGTGTCTTGCCAGTGTTCAATCCTAAAGATTAGGAGAGCATTCCAATGAATAGCAGTTGGCACGTAGGACTAGTCAGTGCGTTGGGAATCAGTAGCCTAGTGTTCGCTCCGTTTTGCCAGTCTGCCCTAGCGCAACTAACTCCCGATCGCACTTTAGGGACAGAGAGTTCCATTGTCACCCCCATCGATGCACTGACCGATCGGATTGATGGCGGGGCAATGCGCGGGGCGAACTTATTCCAAAGCTTTCTAGACTTTAATGTCGGTCAAGGGCGAGGCGTTTATTTTGCCAATCCGGTTGGAATCGAGAACATCCTCACTCGCGTCACGGGAGGCAACCAGTCCAACATCTTAGGCAAGCTCGGTGTGTTAGGGAATGCTAACTTGTTTTTGCTCAATCCCAACGGTATTGTTTTTGGGCCAAACGCTACGCTCGATATCCAAGGCTCATTTCTCGCTACAACAGCTAACGCCATTAAGCTGGGTGAGTATGGATATTTTAATGCTTCACAACCGGGAAACAGTAGTTTGCTCGCTGTCAGTCCGGGCGCTTTGTTTTTCAATCAAGTCGCCAATCAACCCAGTGCGATCGCAAATTCCGGCACTTTGGCAGTGGGACGGAATCTAACTCTATCAGCCGGAAATCTTGACTTACACGGTCAACTCTCGGCAGGTGGAGATTTGACGCTACAAGCTCTCGATACAGTAAAGGTACGAGATAGTACAACGAGTCCCTTCATTGCCTCAGCAGTGGGTCAGTTACTCGTGCAGGGCGACAGTGCTGTAGATATTTTTGCCTTAAATCATCCCGATAGTCGCTTCGTTGCTGGTGGAGATATCGTGTTGCGATCGCCTTCTACCAGTGTCGGCGATGCTCGTTATACCAGTGGAGGAAATTTTCGCATCGAGCAGTCCCCTGGAAAATTGGGAAATTGGAGGAGCGATGTTGACCCAATTATTCAAGCGAGTGGAGATGTTAGTTTTAACACCTATACCGGTGCTTCGTTGCATATTTTTGCAGGCGGCGCAGTGAATATTGGCAGCGTTACGATTACAAGACCCGACACGACGAACTCCATCAACCAAACCGTCACGCTATCCGATGGTACGGCATTAGCGATCGATGGCAGTGCCAGACCCACTTTAGATATTCGAGCTGGAACTACTGCCGTGACTAATCCGTTGGGATTGACGGGTACGCCGACTCCCACGGGATTGAGTTTGACAGGTACTCCAACCAGCGCCAATATCACCATTGGCAGCATTACAGTTAGCGCCCCTAATGGATTGGTTATTCTCACCAATCAGTACAGCCCGAATCCGGCCTTCGGGCAGGGCGCGATTCAAGTCGGCAAAATTGGGATCAATAGTGCTTTTGGCAATAGCGGCGATTTGGCGATCGACTCGAAAGGCAGTATCGCCCTCAACGAACCCGTTAACGTCAGTTCTGTACTGGGGAATGGCGGCGATGTTACGCTACTGGCCGTTGGCGATATCAAGACATCTGATATTAATTCGCTCAGCTTAGCGGGCTTGGGCGGGGCTATCACCCTCAGCAGCGATGGCACGATCGCGTTAGACAATAGCTTAATTCTCAGTGCCAGTGTTATGCCATCGGCGACTATCCCCAATCCCAAAGGAGGTGACATTAATGTTAATGCGCGATCGCTGTCTTTAACCAACGGTGCTCGGATACTAACCGCTACGCTGGGTGATGCTCGTGGGGGAGATTTGAACGTCAAGGCCTCAGAGTCTATTCAAATGAGCGGCTCGGACAATGGTCTGCTCAACGACTTGTTGACCGTGCTACCCGACTCTCAACTCAACGACTTCTTAGCCATGCTATCTCCCGGTGCGGTATCGGCACTAGAACGAGTGCAGGGCAGTGGCATATTAAGCATCACCGCCAAGCCTCAAACCTCAAACTCTGGAGCAAGCCCAGATGCTGGAAGAGGTGGAAATGTGAGCATTAGCACCGGACGGGTCAGTCTTCAGGGTGGCTCGGAGATGTCTGCTTACACCTATGGTCAAGGCAAGGGAGGAAATGTCTTGGTGAATGCCTCCGATTCTGTCGAACTAATTGGTACAACTCCAACCAATGTCGTCGGTGGACTATTTGCTCTGACTTACGCGAGTGGAGATGGTGGAAATTTAACGGTTAACACGAGGC
>DATNPC010000976.1:0-14666 GCA_036703375.1 Allocoleopsis sp. | reverse complement strand
AGGCGAAATTGTTGATTTTGAACTCACTCGCCAGATGGAGGTTGAGGAGTTCAAGGAACGACTAGCAGGTCAACTACCTTCAGATATTCCGGTGTATCGGGTTGAACAGGTCGATTTAGCAGCTCCTTCTGCCACTCAATCGTTGGAACGAGCTCAATATTTGATTACCGTGGCAAGGGTGCAAAGCCTCACCCCTTTACAGGATGCCTCCGATCGACAACAGTGGAAGAATTGGGTCGAGGCAGTTAAAAGCTGTGATGTAATTGAGTGGGAGCAAACGACGAAGTCTGGAAAGAAAAAACAGGTGAATTTACGCGATCGCTTGTTTGAGTTAGAACTAGTTGAAGTAAAAGAGGACGCTTCATCTGAGCCAGCCGTTGTACGCTACATAGGAAGTTGTCGCAATGATGGCACGCTCCTGCGACCAGAACATCTTGTCTATATGCTAGAGCAAGTCAATCAGCTGGAATTTCAGCTCTTACATGCACATCGATCTGAGATGATTTTGGCTGAAACTTGATGGAATACACCTTGTGTAAGGGCGTACCGACGTGCGCCCTTACCAGAGGATGGCGCTGAAGAACTGGCTTATCTCTATACGGGAAAACGTTAAAGTTGGCAAAAATCCACGCGATTATAAAAATAATCCGCACTCCGCGACCACAACCCCCAAATCAGAGACGTGACCCATACACCAGCACCAGGAAGATGATCGCTCGGGGCATCGGTACGATAAGTGAGTGATTCGATGCTCAGCCAACTTCCGACATCCACTCCTCCTCACCTTTCCCGATTTTCCACAGTTCAACAGCTTTATCAGTATCAGGTTAACGGCTATGATGCGTGAGGGGAAAGACAGTGACAGAACAAAACGGGCCAGATCCAAATCGACCTTATCCGATGACCGATCATCGGCGGGTTTGCTTTATCAAGAATTTCATCACCTCACCGAACATTATTGTCGGCGATTACTCTTACTACGACGACCCCGTTGACCCCGAAGGCTTTGAGAGAAATGTCCTGTACAATTACGGGAGCGATAGCCTCATCATCGGTAAGTTTTGCGCGATCGCCACTCATGTTAAATTCATCATGAGTGGCGCTAATCACAAGTTAGACAGCATTTCCACCTATCCTTTCCCCGCCTTCGGACACGGTTGGGAAAAGGCGATAGATAAGTTGATAGCACTGCCCAACCGAGGCGATACGATTGTCGGCAATGATGTTTGGATTGGCTACGAAGCCGTCATCATGCCGGGAGTTAGAATCGGGGATGGTGCTGTTATTGCAGCGAAATCAGTTGTAACGAAGGATGTTCCTCCTTACACAGTAGTTGGTGGAAACCCAGCACGTCTAATTCAGCAGCGTTTCAGCGACGCACAGGTGGTGCAACTGCTAGAGATTAAGTGGTGGGATTGGGATATTGAGAAAATTACGCGCAACATCGACAAAATTATGGAAAGTGATATTCAGGCACTCCGCGAGGCTGAATGAAGCAACTATTATCGGCAAGGAGTGGACTGAGGATTGGGTGTGAACGCTTCTGAAAATCGCAAACTCGACGCCTTCTCGTTAGCTGCCTTGTTGGTTTCGGCTCATTACGGTTTGGGGTTTCTCTTTGGAACGGCGGAGAAAGCACTAAGTTTAGGTTTAGCTGGTAGCCTCTACGCTGTCTCCATTAGCTTAGGTACGATCGCGGCTTTGGGACTCGCTAAATTTTACTGGACGGAAGTTGAGCAAATCTGGACCTTGCTGGGAAACCGCTACGGAAACTTAGTCAAAGTCATTGTGGGATTGTTGATTTGGTCATCGCTGCTGGGCATTGAAGCCGTCCAAATCATTTCTGGAGCGTTCGTTCTCAAGGTTTTGGGGATACCTGTATTGCCCAGTATGGTGGGTTTGGCGATCGTATTTACTATTATTTCCTTGCTCCCTGTAGAGAAAGCAAGCTGGATATTTCAGGCGTTGCTAGCACTGAATTTCTTGGCTTTGCTTTACGCGCTGTGGGTGTTGCAGGGTTTGCCGGATTATTTGCGATCGCCTCTTGAGTTTATTCCATCAGTGGCATTAGTTAGCCCACCCGATTTTGTTGGTGTTTCCCTGTCTACAACCCTGCTGGTTCTCATCGATATGAAGTGTCAGCAATTTATTGTCCAGACTAAGAATATACGCAATGTCTATATCGGTTCTGTACTGGCGGCTATTGTACTGTTGTGGCTGGCTTTATTACCTGCTGTCGTAGTGCTGGCTGCCCAACATGCCGAAATATTACCTCTGGGGATTGATGGGAAAGAGATAATTCCGTTTATCCTGTTGTGGATTGGTGGTGGAACTGATAATCCCTTAGGTGTTGTCCTCATGATGTCCTTATTGGTTCCAGCGCTAGGTGTTGGCAGTAGCGTGTTGCGAGTGCAGGATAAGACGATTGCGGACTTCGGTATTCTACCTTCAACCCGCATCAACCAACTGTTGATTGCTGTCGGGAATGCTCTCTTGGCTTTAGCGATCGCATTGAAGGGCAGTGGTTCGCTGGTCAGCTTAATCGTCTCATTTTATGCTGTGTATCTATCCGCTGTCCTGGTTCCCTTTATTGCTTACCTACTGGCTCAAACTGAACGCTATACGTTCTCCCGCACAAGCGTCAGATTATCGTTGCTCATGGGTAGTCTGTCAGCGGCTTGCGTACTGGTTTTAACATTCGTCAATCCCAAGATTGCCTTTTGCGGCAGTGTCGAGTTGATCATTATGGCGATGGGAATTGGATTTGGCGTCTTAGGTTTGTTGGTGGGGCAGGGTATCGAGAAATATTTTCCAGCATCTCGAGTCGGGGAAGAGATTTAGTCGCGGCTCGCGCAAAAACACTAAATCGTAACTACTTTTAACAACTTACAACGCTGGGTATAGGAAATAAGATTCAGTAGCGATATCTCTGAGACTTGCGATCGGCAACTTGTTGTGCCATACTCCCTTTATTCCGACTAAATACAGTAATTCGACGAAAATACCGGAGTTTGCTGTAGTTTTAGTCAGTTGGTTTGATGAACATGCTGTAGGGGCGTTCTGACGAACGGCTCCTATCAGCACTTCTTGAGAGTGAAATTTCTCACCAACGGAGGAGCAATCATGGCAGTAATTCAGCAGCCCCAATGAGTCGCTCATGAACTGCGTACACCAGAACCCAGAAAGAGTCTTATTCCTTCTGCCGTCTGCCCTCGACCGTCTACCTCATCTTCGTAGATAGATTAAACATCTAGAATAGCAGTTTCAGGTAAGAGGTTGTCAGATTCTCTCTTCATCCCTCTTACCCCTTAGCCAATCATTAACTAGGCACCCTTGCTAACAACAACTTACAACCAAACAACTTGCGATCGCTCATTGACGACTTGCTCGTAAACCGTCTCGGTTTGCTTGGCAATTTTGGCCCAACTGAAACGACGATCTAAATCCTCATAAGCATTGTCAATTAACCACTGAGCATAGCCAGGGTTTTTCAACACTTCTAGAATCCCCCAAGCAAGAGAGTCAGGGTTGTTGGTAAAGGTGGTAATGCCAGTCTTAGTGTGTCGTACCACTTCCGGGAATCCTCCAGTATCGGAGACAACCACAGGCACGCGGGCGGCGAAACTTTCCAGGGCGACGATACCGAACGGTTCGTAGAGGCTGGGGAAAACCGCGCAATCTGCAACCGTTTGAAACTTATCCAAGTCAGCATCGGACATAAAGCCGGTGAAAAAGCATTTATGACCGATTCCCAAATCCCAAGCTTGCTTCTTTAAGTGGTCGGTGTTACCACCACCAATAATCACCAACTTGGCATAGCCGTGCATCTCCCACAACACTTTCGGTGCAGCATCAATCAGGACAGAAACCCCCTTTTCGTAGGTCATGCGACCGACATAATAGACAATTTTTTCCCCATCATCGGCGAAGCGGCGGCGGAAACTCCAGTGGTCGAATTCTGGAGTACGGTGTTTCTTTTCAGGACGGATGCCGTTATAGATGACATCCACTTTGTCCCAAGGCGTTTCTAAAGCCCGTTCTACTTCCCGTCGCATGTAGTCGGTACAGACAATCACTCGCCATGATTCGTAAGCGAGGAGTTTTTCTTTGCCGCAGATGTAGTGATGGGTGTCGTTGTAAAGACCGTTATAGCGCCCAAATTCTGTGGCGTGGATGGTAGCCAGTAACGGTAGCTTGAAGTTGTGCTTGAGAGCAATTGCGGCATCTCCCACCAGCCAATCATGGGCATGGATCAGATCGAAGGGGCCTTCCTCTAAAATCACCTTGCCCCCATGAGTTCCCATACTTTCATTTAAGTTGACAATCCAATGGAAGAAGTCGTGACTGGGAGCAACGGGGACTCGATGGATATGAACGCCATCTACAACTTCATACAAAGGGGCTGACCCAAATTCGACGGTGATTAAGTGGACTTCATGCCCTAGCTGCACTAGTTCTGGATAGAGTTCCGCCACATGGCGAGCGATGCCTCCTACAATCCGAGGCGGAAATTCCCAGGCAAGTACCAGGATTTTCATGCTTCCCTAATTTCCTAACTTTACAAAGGTCTACAAACTTATATATTTTTTCTCAAATTTTATTGAAAATCGGCAGTTTCATTCAGGCGATCGCAAAAACTTTTTTATTTCTATTCAGTGACACAGGCTACTTTAAAATTTGGCTGATTTATGCATTATGTCAAAGCGATCGGGTAAGCTGTTGTGCATTTAATCGACATAAAAAATGACAGTTAGCTGGTGTCATGTTGAGTTGTCCGTACTGAGTTAAATACCTGGTCACAACCCAAGTAACGATAGTACGATCGGCTCATTGCCCACTATCTTTACAAGCTTGCTCGATCGCACTGAAATGGCAAAGATACTATCCTTGACCCTATGCCTGTTGACTAGCCTCATCGTTGCTGGAGTTCCCGTCCAAGCTATAGCCGCGACCAAGTATTCGACGCCAGCTATAGCTCAGCAAGGTATCGCCCCCATGGTTCTCCAGATTGCTGCCGAGCAATCGGTATCTGCACCAACTCTGACTCTGGACGATTTACCACCTGGCTTTACAGCACTGCCACCTGAGATAGCAAGTGCCATTGCCTCTCGGCTAGATAGTCTCAGACAACAAGTCGCACAAGTAGACCTCAAGCCAGAGAATTTCTTTGCTTTCGTCAATCCACAAAACTTCCAACTTGTTTTAGGGTTCACGGGGAAGCTGCCTAACGAGCAGGAACAAGCTAACTTTGATGCTAGCTTGCAAAAGTTACAGAAACCAGAAACTCAACAACAAGCGATCGCTTTACTGCAAGAGAAGCTCAAGAAGATTCGGGGCATGAAGGTGACGGAGTATAGGCTGCTGCCCGAAGCCAATAATTTAGCGAATGCTTCCACTGGTTTAGCACTGGATATGGAGATGCAAGGTCAACCCTTGCGCTTGGATTTTGCCGCATTTCGCCGCAATGGTACAGGAGCTTTTGCTGCCGTGATGTATCCCAAAGGTAGCAAGCCCGCGATCGCAGTGGGTGATGTTGCACAAAAGCTAGATAATCGCATCGTTAAGCTATCCGCTCAAGCTCATCGTCCCTCCCTTATCAGCGTCCGGTGAACACTGGCATTTGCGCTGGGGTTCAATCCCCACAATGCAACAACTATCACTGCTTGAAACCTACAGAGGACTGACAGTGGGATAGGCTTGCAGCAGTCGAACTCCGTGAATTAATACGTGTCTAACATTTTTGTTTCACTCTCTTCACATTATGCGGGGTGAGTTTACTACTCAATCGTTTGATACTGCCGATGATCGAGAGTGTAGGCATCTGCCGTATAACCCCTGATGCCGTTAGCCACAACGCCTAAAACAGACGCCCCAGAAATTTTCAGTCCTTCCATCGATTTATTCAGCAGCAAACGGTCTGTCTTCTCCAGGCCAACGACCAGAATGATGCCATCAGTGTGCGCCGCTACGATGTTGCCATCTGCAAGACCGAGGAGCGGTGGCGTATCGTAGATGACCAAGTCAAAAAACGCTTGGAACTGTTCCATCAGATACTGCATCTTGGCTGAGGAGAGGAGTTTAATCGAGTCAGTGGTGGGCTGACCGGCAGTCAAGACAAAGAGATTTTCCTCAACCGACGATTGTTGAATGGCATCATTCAAACTTAAGTCTGTGGTAATGACTTCATTGAGTCCTTCCTCGTTTGCCAACCCTAAACGGAGATGGAGTTGAGGACGACGCAAATCGGCATCCACGAGCAAAACGCGCTGACCGATAGCAGCAGCTGTCCGCGCCAAGTATACAGCAATACTTGTTTTACCATCTCCAGGCACTGCTGAACCGATCGCTAATGAATGAATGGGTTTGCGAGCGCTGAGCAGACGGATATTGGTATAAAGAGAACGGAATGCCTCTAAAAAGGAAGCCGTTTGTTCGTTACTGACTTGTCCATCTCTGGGGAGCAAAGCCGGAGAGTTCACCTGTTCGATAAAAGCAGGAGCAAGCCGCTTGGGGCGTTTATCCAGATTTTTGAGTTCCTTCGCAAAGGGAATTACTCCCAACAAGCGCAATCGGGTGGCCGCTTTAATTTCATCTGGGGTATGGAAGACGGTATGCAGAATCTCGACGACGAAGCCAATGCCAATGCCAAGCAGCAAGCTTAAAATTGCGGCAATCGCCAGTTGCCGTTTCGTTTGCCGTTCTGAAGCGGGAACGAGCTTTCCAGTTTTATCGCGTGGAATTTCTGGCGGAGCAATCAGTTCCCAAGGAATTTCTCGCTGAGAGGCATCCAACTTCAACGATTCCCGTTTTTCTAAGAATTCTTTGAGGCTATCTGTTGCCACTTGTAATTCCCGCGTGAGATCGGAGTACCGACGAATCACCACTGGAAATACTTTAATTTGCTGATTAATTGCCTCTTCAGATGCTTTTAAAGTACGTTCGCGAGCTTCTAGCTCCTGAATTCGACCCGCAATGTTACTCAAGCTCTTGCGCGCTTCTTGGGCGACAACTGCACGTAAATTGGTCTGCTTATCTCGTAAATTTTGAATTGTTGGACTAGTTTCTCGTAACTGGGCAGATTGTAGAGCCAGGTCAGATTCTACCTTTTGCAGCTGTCCGAGGAGATTGTCATAAGTATCTACTTTATTGGGATCGCTTGTCAGGACTGAAATCAGATTCCCTTGGGCTAGCTGTTGTTGACGAGTGGCGTAAGAGGCTCTAGTTTGAGCCAGTTCTGCTTCAATTTCAAGCCGCTGGGACTGGAGATATTGAGCTTGCTCGGTCAGACTTTTTCCTGTAGAGTCGGGTTCGTTGAGAGTATACTGCTGCCGCAGTGTTTGGAGTTGTCCTTGAAGTTGATCGACTCGCTGCTGTAAAGCGGGAAGTTGGGCGTCAATAAAGTGAATACCCTGATGCAAGCTGCTCAATCGCTCCTGAAGACTGTAGTTCAGGTAGGTTGAGGCGAGTCGATCCAGGACGTAGCGAATTTTTTCGATATTGATGTCTTTATATGTGATCGCTAAAATTTTGGTACCCTGTTGTTTCCCATCTTTTTCATAGGTAACGCGGGCTATCTCAATTTGATTTTTTAATGATTCATAGGTCAGTTCTGGATACCGAGTTTGCAACTGTTTGATGACTGGAGTGAGCAGCTTGGGACTTTTCAAGACTTCAATTTGAGTTTGATAATCGGCTAAGTCAGAGCTATCAACTCCAAGCTTAGAAATTTCCGATGCGCCTGTACTAGTACCGCTTTGAGCGAGCAAGGAAAGTTTCGCGAGCCGACCTTCAGCTGTGACGGGTTCTACTAAAACTCGAAACGAGCCTTGATAGGAGGGAGGCGTTTTTTTAGCTTGCCAAATAATTACGCTACCAGCAAGCGCTGACAACGCGATCGCGGATGCGGCCATCACGGCGGCGCGGCGACGGACGACCGAAAATAACCAGGCTAAGTCCAGGGTTTGTCCGCCCCCTTCTTCTCCCCCAGCCGTCTGGTGTTGAGATAGATGCTGATAGGGTTTTTCACCTTGCTGTTGTGAATACATTTGATAATCGCGATCGGTATCCATACTCTTTCACCCTATTCCCAAGCAAGTCCTGATCTAAACATTAGTCTAAACGCGATCGCTTCTACTCTATATGACCCTTATAGGAGGTTGCCCGAAGCAATTAGTTGAGGGAGATGAAAACAGCGCCTGCCCTAATGTGGAAACCTGAGGACGAACAGCAGCAGGACTAGACATAGCCAGCAAGGCGAATACGATTGAACCAGCAATGGGCTGAATTATTGCTAGGAATAAACCGATGTGCATAAACCCAATGCAATGGTTTTGATACTTCGGCTCTTCTATTGTACGGAGTCTAATCAAAAGTTTGATTCAGGCTCTCTGTCTTATGGGGGATGAAGTCAAGCCGTGAAACTCGCTTCCTCCTTAAATCGGGCTTTTGCTGACCAGCTTCATTTTAATTTACTTCAATCTTATAGAATTTAAAATTTTATAGCATCTTCCAAGTTAAGAATCTTATCAGTAATTGCCATGAGTTACAACCTGAAGAAGTTGAGCCATGGGTGCTTCCAAGGGTTAATCTACCTGGAATCGAACGACAATCGCTGGTTTATAGACTGTGGTAACTATACGCTAATTCTTCTTAGCGTTTACTGAGTGTGCCTCTAGGAAGAAGAAGTTTTAACCCTAGATAGATGTTTGAGGCAAGCGATCGCCACTACAGTTCTAAAAGATTTCGAGACTTCAACGAGCTATGAAGCTCGTCTCTAACCTAACGTGCAGTTAGGGTAATAGCCGTGGGAGACCTAACTCAATGAACAAGGCTCAGTTTCATGATGAATTAACATTGTCGGAGACAACTGTAAAACTAGGACGGAAAGCTATGGATTTAGGGGTAATTCATAGTTTTGTGGTTCGATACTTCTCAGATAGCCAGCAATTTTATATTCCTAATGAGATTGAAGCCGAGCCTCTTACTCCCGAACAAGCCTATTTACGCTTAAAGAAGATGCTTGAAGAACAATAGAACGAATCTTCAAGAACCATCTTTCCCTCCCTGTGGCATTAGACTAATCGATTTACTTGCTACTGACAATTTTCTTCGTTCTGAACACAAAGTCAACACTCTTGTGAGGTAATTACTATGTTTTTGAAAGACAAGCAAACTGGTACTTTAGTACAAGTTCTGGATGTTGAGGCACTATTCGATCCGAATAAGAATAGTATTTCTGGTCAAGCTCAAGCCGGACAAGAAGAGCAGAATGCTGACTCGTTTGAGAAAAATAATTTAAAGTTTCCTTCTGGTGAAGAGTTACCACGCTGCTGGATGGACACTAACTACCAACAGGCATGAAGAGTATTCTATTTTACAGACATTTTTGACTTGAAGAGATAAAAAGAGTTGAGCAGGCGGCTATCGCTAGTTAGGTGGTGCACCGGACGACCAGGCTTGTCGGAGAGATACAGACAAGCCTGAGTATTCCTTTAGATAGATAACACTCTATCTATCAGATTGGTCTAGAGCCAATGGGCAAATTCCGTAGTAAACGTATCGCTCAAAATTGACTCTCGAATTCGTTGGGTGAAACGGATGAGTTCGGTGACATTATGCAAGGAGAGTAAGGTGATACCCAGAACCTCCTTAGAGCGCACGAGATGATTGAGGTAAGCGCGGGTAAAGTGCTGACAACAGTAGCAAGGGCAAGTCTCGTCTAGGGACGTGAAATCCTCTCGAAACCGGGCATTTTTCAAGTTCCAACGTTCCCCCTGTACCAACGCTGCCCCGTGACGCCCTAAGCGTGTGGGGATGACGCAGTCAAACAGATCGATTCCTGCTGCGATCGCTTTTGCCATTTCCCGATACGTACCCACCCCCATCAAATAACGAGGTTTATCGGCGGGAAGATAGGGCGCGGTAGCGTCAACAATTTCGTGTATCAGTTCGGGGGGTTCTCCCACACTCACGCCACCAATGGCATAACCGGGTAAATCCAACGACACTAACGATTGGGCAGCCTCGCGACGCAAATCTAGGAAAACTCCACCCTGAACGATACCAAATAGGGCCTGCTTATCGGGTTGGGCGTGAGCATCGATGCAGCGCTTTAACCAACGATAGGTGCGATCGACTGCCGCCTCCACCGCCGAGCGTTCGGCTGGATAAGGGGGACACTCATCAAACGCCATAATCACATCTGCCCCTAGAGCATTCTGAATCGCGATCGATCGCTCTGGCGTCAAATTGATAATTCGTCCATCGCGAGGAGAGCGAAACGTCACCCCCTCTTCCGCAATTTTTCGTAACTGACTCAAACTAAAAACCTGGAACCCCCCGGAATCGGTCAGCATCGGACCTTTCCAATTCATAAACCGATGCAGTCCACCTGCTCGCTTCACAATTTCTTCTCCGGGTTGCAGGTGGAGATGGTAGGTATTGGCTAGTACCATCTGCGAGCCAGCCACTTCTAAGTGGGCTGGCGTTAGGGTCTTGACAGTCGCGGAAGTCCCGACCGGCATGAATCTTGGTGTTTCCACCAATCCATGAGGCGTAACAAAAACACCAGCACGCGCTTTCGTCTGGCTACAGGTTGCGTGACATTGAAAGGAAAAATTAATTTTTGTTGCTCCAACGCGATCGCTCAACGTCTATGGTAGCGGTCAGCGGTCAGAAAAGTTGAACGTTGAGCGCTCTCACCTCAAACCTTAAAACGGACATTCACCCTCATCGTCAATTTGTACGTCCCACTTCGCGCTCAGCACTTGCGTTACCATAGCTTCGAGCGCCTCAGCATTGAATTGCTGCGAGGACTGTTCTTGTAGGGGATTGGATAGTGGAATCAGCCTTAACTGACGATTGTCTTGAATCAGGTCAAAGTAGGTATTGTTCTCTGGAGACTGGCTTAGCTGTAAATAATCGAAACTTTGGACATTGAGATAGATGGTATGGTTAGCAATCAGAGTAGAACGGCTGGAGTCATAGAAGACTTCCATGACGTACCCTTCTCCCTCGGTTTGGAGCTGACCATCGAGCGTGTGAATGTAGCGGACGCGACCCAGATCGGAGAGTAAGCGTCCCATGTCCTGTTTGTTGATAATAAGGCCCGTATCAATGATGCAAGGAGCTGGAAGCTGGTGAGGAGATTTGGAGTGACTCATGGGTAAAAGCCTAGGATGCAAACGGGGCTGACATTGCCATGGAACGGGTTGATGTAGCTGCTTTGTCAGAAACCCTACCTGGGAAAAAGCTGAGATCGAGAGCAACGATACAGATCAAGACAAGGGCGAATTGTACGGCAAGGGACAATTCGAGAAGAGTACTTGACCCGATGCTTTTGGACGCAACGTACTGGGGCAGTACAGAAAAGTTGCTGCTCGTTCAGTAGGGTATGAGACAATACTATCCCAAGTTTCTCACGCTGCTCATACGGCGATCCATTAAATTTCTGTTGGGTAGTCCCCCATGACGCGATTTCGATTCGGACAATTGGTGCAATGGGGACGACGGAGTTTCTACTCGTTGCTCGGAGCAATTACGTTTTATACCTGCATACCGCTTCCCGCCGGGTGGACGATGGAGTTTCAGAGAGTTGCCCGTTGGGCACCGGCGATCGGGTTGCTGATTGGAGGACTACTGATGATTTTGGATACCAGTCTCCAACAGTTGGGCATGCCAATCGTGACTCGCTCTGCTGCTGCGATCGCATGCTGGGTTGCACTGACTGGGGGGCTACATCTCGATGGTGCAATGGATACCGCCGATGGATTAGCGGTTCAAGATCGACAGCGGCGGTTAGAGGTGATGGCGGATAGTGCGACAGGAGCGTTTGGGGCAATGGCGGCTGTCGTTCTATTGCTAGTAAAGACAGCCGCTCTGAGCGAGATTCATCAACATCGGTGGTTGGCCTTGATGCTGGCAGCGGGTTGGGGACGCTGGGGGCAAGTTGTTGCGATCGCGTTTTATCCTTATCTCAAGCCGACTGGGAAGGGCGCATTTCACAAACAAGCTATTCGCACTCCCCAAGATGTGTTATTGGGATTTGTGTTGCTGTTAGGAGTCAGCGGAGTACCCCTATTGCTAGATAGGGGTGCCGGGTGGTTGTCGTTGAACATCATTGTGGGAGGATGTGCGATCGCTCTGTTGACAGGTGTCTGGTTTTACCGACAATTGGGCGGACACACGGGTGATACTTACGGGGCAGTAGTGGAATGGACGGAAGCCCTATTCCTGGGTCTATTCACCTTATTCAGTGAACAGTGAGCAGTGAGCAGTGAACAGTGAACAGTGAGCAGTGAACAGTGAGCAGTGAGCAGTGAGCAGTTGTTTTGTACGAGGACACGGAGTACTGAACGGGAACCTATCAACTTTGTAGGCTGGGTTGAGAAACGAAACCCAGCACCTTGATAAATGTTGGGTTTCACGCTTCGTTCAACCCAACCTACTTGAAGGGGGTATCTGCAAACTAGCCGATTAGCTGAGCACTGAAAGCTGACTGCCGATCGCCATAACTGTTCGCGGGTCACTGTGAATTGCTTTTTCCCCCGCTAGCATTACCATCTGAGACGGGGCGCAGTCGTGTCAATTTCAGTTTAAAGGCACCGCCACCCGTTTCTCCAAAGGCACGTACCCGAATAATATATCTACCCGCTTCCGTAATCCGAGTAAACAAAAGAGAGTTGGTGCTGCCGTCAGGCCCATCATCGTTTTCTCCTACGGTAGAGCCATCAGCCGCTAGGAGAGTCACAATCGTGTCAAAGCTTTCTGACGTTAGATCGATCGCTACTTGGTCGCCAGCTTTTAAGTTCACGGCGTAGTCGCGAGCAAAGCCTCCCTCACCGATGGGAATATCCTTATCGGTCAGCGTATCAGAGACTTCGTTAGTGGGAGGCATGGGAATCGGATTGTATAGCTGGTTCTGCGCTCTTGCTGCCGCCGCCGTTAAGCTCACTACCAATAGGGTTGCAGGAACGACCAGAGCAGAGCTAAACCGAGCGGCAAAAGCCTTAGTCATAAAATATCTATTATTCAAGCTAGAACTGCTCAATTATAAGCTTTGTACCGCCAAGCGTCGGCTTTAACCCTCAAAAGTAGAATTTTTTTGAGCTGGGTGTGGCTCAATATAAACGTGCAGGCTTTTCTTTCAACCGTTTACTAATTGCTCTCACTCTTGCCACTGCTTCAATCAATTGCTTATAGTTCGGTACTTTAGCGTTCGGTAGGTATCCTGCTGATGCGATCGCGTTTTGGGATGCAGAGAGTAGGGCTTTCCGGATTTGCTCTTGTTGGTTTAGTTCTATTGTTGGTGATACTAAAATCGACCCTGGAGGAACGGAACCGATATGAATGACGCGAAACTTTGTTGGATTGAATTGGGAACTGTACTGGGTTAACTCCGCTAAAGACATCGCTCCAGCTGCTACCTCTTCCTTTTCGATCCACTGCAACATGATTTTTGGGGTGGGAGCAAAACGGGCTTCGGCTAGCGTTAACCCATAAAGATTGTAGATCGGTAGGTAATATCCTGTAGCAGAACCGACTTGACCTAAAGCTATAACTTTACCATCCAGATCGCTTAATTTTTCGATCGAACTTTCTTCTCGTATCACAATGACGGCACGCAATGTTTCCACCCCTTCTAATGGAAAAAGAGGCGCGTACCTTTCTTGCGAAATTGCAATAGCGGCTAAACCAGGAGGTGCAAAAACTAAAGACCAAACTTTCTGCTGAATCTGTTCGAGTGCTCTAACTTCGTTGAAGGCAGGTTCCAACTCTATAATGGCTTTGAGTTGAGCCGCAAGATGGTCTCTCAGAGGAGAGTATTGTTCGAGCGATCGCTCGGCTTCACCGTAACTTACTGCTCCAATCGTTAATTTTCCGAGCTTGGGGCTTTCGGCTGTCTGACAAGCTGTAAGGAGGAATAGAGTGTGTCCTAGAAAGAGACGACGGGAAAACATATAGAAAACCTAAGATAGCCAGTACTTAGCTGATTGAACGTGTATTAGAGGGGTATCCTATCAGGTTTGCAGCTTCTCGTTGAATGTTCTTTTCAAGAATCCGACAAAAATCGGCTTTAAGGAGACAAGTATGTTGATTTTTTTTAGAAATCTCAAGCTAGGCACAAAACTTAATATATTGCTGCTTGTGATTCTTTTAATGATAGTCGCTAGTAGTGGTTTGGTTTTATCTATCGTTTTAGGGAAAAAAGCTGAACAAGAAGTAGCCAATAAGGCATTTATTCTACTGGAAACAATGACTGCTGTTCGCGAGTATACTGATACTCAAATCACTCCAGAATTAAATCCTTTATTAGAAAAATCAGATACATTTTTACCCCAAACCGTTCCCGCCTATTCAGCGCGCGAAGTTTTTGAAAATCTCCGCAAGCGTAGTCAATATAACGAACTCTTTTATAAAGAAGCGGTTTTAAATCCTACCAATCCTAGGGATAAAGCTGATGATTTTGAGGTCACTATCATCGAACGGTTCAAAAATCAATCCAATATCAAAGAAATAAAGGGTTTTCGCAATCTTCCTAGCGGACAAATTTTTTATGCCGCTCGTCCGCTTGATGTACCCAGTGCTAGTTGTCTGCGGTGCCACAGTACTCCTGAAGCTGCGCCAAAAAGCCAGATTGCGACCTATGGCAGTGAAAATGGGTTTAA